>NZ_JBEYXK010000125.1:0-18088 GCF_040645035.1 Streptomyces sp. NPDC046876
CCGCCCCGCCCCGCGGGCCCCACCCCCAGCCCGCGCCCCCCCCCCCCCCGGGGGGCGGGGGCGCCCCCCCCATCTTTGAGCCGCGCCGGCGATTGAGGCGGAGCGGGGGCCGGGCCGCAGGACCCGCCCGCGGCGAAGCCGCTATCCGACACAGCGGGAAGGGGCGGGGTGGGGAACGGCTCCGGGCAGCGGTACAACCGCCGCCGTCCGCCTGCGGACCGCGTCCCGGGGGCCAGCCCCCGGACCCCGCGCCTCAAACGCCGGCGAGGCTGGAATGGCGGCCCGAGCCGGCCAGCAGGGCTGGATGTGCCGGGGAGGACGGGTTGAGGCCCGGGGCAGTGCCCGAAGCCCCGCCCGGGCCCGGGGCAGCCGGGTCGGGCAGGGGCTGCCGCCCCGGGCGGCTCGGGCAGGGGTGGACGGGGCGGGCCGTCAGGCGTGGTTGCCCCGCTTGGCGGCATGGTTCGCGCGGCCCACCGCGGACTTCATCCGCCAGTCCCGGCGGATCTCGGCCCGCAGCCGGGCATCCGTCTTGGCCACGATCCGCTGGTTCTCGCGGAGCAGCTTGCGGTAGCTGTCCAGGCGGCGCTGCGGCAGCGCCCCGGACTCCACCGCGTCCAGCACCGCACACCCCGGCTCCGCCTCATGGGCGCAGTCGTGGAACCGGCACTCCGCGGCGTACTCCTCGATCTCGGAGAAGACCTGCCCGACCCCGCTCTCGGCGTCCCAGAGGCCGACGCCGCGCAGTCCGGGGGTGTCGATGAGGACGCCGCCGCCCGGCAGGGCGAGCAGGTTGCGGGTGGTCGTGGTGTGGCGGCCCTTGCCGTCCACCTCGCGCGTGGCCTGCACGTCCATGACGTCCGCGCCGAGCAGCGCGTTCGCCAGCGTGGACTTTCCGGCGCCCGAGATGCCGAGCAGCACGCTCGTTCCGTCGGCGACGACCGCGGCGAGGACGTCGGTGCCCTCCCCGGTGAGGGAGGAGACGGTGAGGACCTGGACGCCCGGCGCCGCGGCCTCCACGTCCTGGACCAGGTACGACAGCGACACCGGGTCCGGTACGAGGTCGGCCTTGGTCAGGACGACCAGCGGCTGCGCCCCCGACTCCCAGGCGAGCGCGAGGAAGCGTTCGATGCGGCCGAGGTCCAGCTCGACGGCCAGCGAGACCGCGATGATCGCGTGGTCGACGTTGGCGGCGAGGATCTGCCCCTCGGAGCGCTGCGAGGAGGTGGAGCGCACGAAGGCGGTGCGGCGCGGCAGGTACGCCTTTACGTAGCGCGGGTTGCCGGTCGCCTCCACGGCCGCCCAGTCGCCGGTGCAGATGACGCGCAGCGGGTCGTGGGGGGTGACGAAGGCGGTGTCGGCGCGGACGATGCCGTCCGCGGTCATGACGTCGCACTGGCCGCGGTCCACGCGGACCACGCGGCCGGGCAGCAGGCCCTGTTCGGCGTACGGCGCGAACTCGGCCTCCCAGGCCGCGTCCCAGCCCAGGTCGGCGAGCGGGAACGAAGCGGCAGAGGAGGACAGAGGAGAGGAGAGAGACAAGGGGAACCCTTCGGAGGGTGGCCCCGGCAGTGGGCACGCGGTGGCGCGCGAAGTGGTGTGGGGTCAGCCGGAGACCACGGAAGCGACATTGATGGTCTTCTGGATGCGGGCAGCACCCTGCGCAGCGACAGTCATCAATGGACTCACCTCCTGGTCGTACAACGGTCTGACGGCTCCGCCCGGTTCGGTCCGGTTCGGTTCGGTCCGGCGGGCACGGAGATCACGTTAACAACCGCCTCCGGGGCCGCGCCAATTCTTTTTCGGCGCCTCCGTGTCCGATTCGTTCAAGACCGCTGCGGGGTCGGCTTCCTAGCCTGGCCGCATGACTCCTCGACTCGACATGATCGGCCTGGTCGTCTCCGACATGGCCGCCTCGCTCGCCTTCTACCGCCGCCTCGGCCTGGACGTCCCGGCCGACGCCGACGGGCAGCCGCACGTGGAGGCCGCCCTGCCGGGCGGGCTGCGGATCGCCTGGGACACGGAGGCGGTGGTCCGCTCCTTCGACCCGTCGTGGTCCGGGCCGGCCGGGGGCGGCGGCCGGCAGGAGCTCGCCTTCCTGTGCGACTCCCCCGCCGAGGTGGACGCGTTGTACGCGGAGTTGACGCAGGCCGGGTACGAGGGCCACCTGGAGCCCTGGGACGCCTTCTGGGGGCAGCGCTACGCGGTCGTGCTCGATCCGGACGGCTGCGGCGTGTCCCTGTTCGCCCCGGCCCAGCCCGCCGCGTAGGCGCCCGGCGTGGTCCCGGCCAGGGCCCGGACCTCGCGGGCGTAGTGGGCCTGGTCCGCGTACCCGGCCCGGTGGGCGACCTCGGCCGCCGCCAGTCCCTGCCGGGCCAGGGCCAGGGCGCGCTGCAGGCGCAGCACCCGGCCCAGCATCCGCGGCCCGTAGCCGAACGCGTCGAGCGAGCGCCGGTGCAGCTGCCGGGCCCCGAGCCCGACGTCCGCGGCGACGGCCGCCACGGAGTGCCCTGCACGCAGACCGGCCGCGACCCGGGCCGCGAGCGGGTCCCCGGGCCCGGTCTCGGCGGCGCGGGCGCGGGCCAGCCGCTCCAGGCCGGTGCGCGGGTCCCCGTACGCCCCGACCTGCTCGGCGAGGCGGCGTACGTGCGCGCCCGGCCACAACGCGGCCAGCTCCACCCGCCGGTCGAGGAGTTCGCAGGCCGGTACGCCGAGCAGCGCGGGCGCGGCTCCGGGGGCGAAGCGGATCCCGGCGAAGCCGGTGCCGGGCACCTCCCCGGCGGGGTGCGGGCCGGTGTCGGGGCCGGCGACGAGCAGCCGGCCGTCGATCCACAGCAGGTCCATGCAGCCGTCGGGCAGCACCACCGCGCCGGGGGCGTCGGCCCGCCACAGGACCGCCCCGGGGACCAGCGGGGACGGCCGCTCCTCGTACGTCACGGCATCACGGCTTCACGGCTTTCAGTGTTTGCGCAGTCGGGCGGTGTAGTCGTCGGGCGGCAGGAAGTTCGACCAGCGCTCCGGGAACTCCGACGGCATGCCGGCGTCCCCGTCCCCGTCCTCGTCGTCCTCGGACTCACCCTCCGCGAGCGCGCGCCAGGCGGCGGCGCGGGCGACGAGCTGCGCGGCCTCGGCCTCCCGGGCCCGCTCGTTGGCCTCGCGGGCGGCGGCGGTGGCCACGGACGGCCAGACCCGGTCGATCGCGGCGTTGACGGCCGCGCCGACGAGGACCGCGAAGGCGGAGACGCCGATCCACAGCAGCACCGCGACGGGGGCGGCGAGGGAGCCGTAGATGGTGGGGCCCTCGACGGTGCTGGTGAGGTAGATCCGCAGCAGGAACGAGCCGAGCACCCACATGGCGAGCGCCACCAGCGCGCCGGGGACGTCCTCGATCCACGGCGAGCGCACGGGCACGGACACGTGGTAGAGGGTGGTGAGGAAGACGATGGACAGCAGGGTGACCGTCGGCCAGTACAGCACGGCGATCACCTCCGTGCTCCACGGCAGCCACTGCACGACCGCGTCGGGCCCGGCCACCATCAGCGGCAGCACGATCGCGCCGATCACCAGGGCGACCACGTAGAGCAGGAAGGCCAGCAGCCGGGTCTTGACGATGCCGCGCTGGCCGTCGAGGCCGTACATGACGGTGATGGTGTCGATGAAGACGTTGACGGCGCGGGAGCCGGACCAGAGGGCGAAGGCGAAGCCGAGGGAGACCAGGTCGGGGCGGCCGCCGCGGGTCACGTCGTCCAGCATGGGCCTGGCGATCTCGTTGACGCCGCGGTCGGACAGGACGGTGCCGACGGCCCGCAGGATGTTCTCCTCGATGTGGGCGACGAAGGTCCCGCCGGTCCAGCCGTCGACGTAGCCGAGGAGGCCGAGCAGGCCGAGGAAGAGCGGCGGCAGCGACAGCAGGGTGAAGAACGCGGCCTCGGCGGCGAGGCCCAGGATCCGGTACTCGATGCACGAGTTCACGGTGTCCTTCAGCAGCAGCCAGCCCATTTTGCGCTTGGGGACGTTGCGGTAGAGGGCGCGGGCGCGGTGGAGGCGTCCTTGGCGCCTGTGCTCGTGGCGCGCGAGTCCCTGCCCGTGCCCGGGGGTCAGGTGCCCGTGGCCGGGCCCGGGGCCGGGTCCGTGTCCGTGGACCCGCTCGGGTGTTTCTTCTGCTGGCTGCACGTCCTTACGGTATCGGCATGGCAGCCACCACCCACACCGTCACCAATCAGCCTCCGCCCCTGGTGGGCCACGACGTCTACAGCGGCGACCGGGCGCTCACCGAGGGCGTGGAGCGCCACCTGGGTGCCCTCGCGCCCGAACTGCTCGGCGAGGTGCGCGAGGAGCTCGCCGTACTCGGGCGGGCCGCGGGCTCGGCGCAGGCCCAGGAGTGGGCCGCGCAGGCCGACGCGAACCCGCCGCGGCTGCGGACGCACGACCGGTACGGGAACCGGATCGACGAGGTGGAGTTCCACCCCGCGTGGCACCGGCTGCTGGGGCAGGCGGTGTCGGCCGGGCTGACCGACGCCTGGGGGCGGCCGGCGGGGCACCTGCGGCGGGCGGCCGGGTTCTTCGTGTGGTCGCAGGTCGAGGCGGGACACGGCTGCCCGGTGTCGATGACCCACGCGGCCGTGCCGGCGCTGCGGGCGGATCCGGAGCTGGCCGCGGTGTGGGAGCCCCGGCTGACCTCGCACGTGTACGTCCGGGGGCAGGAGCCGGCGGCGCGGAAGGCGGGGGTGCTGTTCGGCATGGCGATGACGGAGAAGCAGGGCGGCAGCGACGTACGGGCGAACACCACCGTGGCGCGTCCGCTGGGCGGGGCCGGGGGATCGAGCGGGGCCTGGGGCTCGGGCGGGGCGTACGGGCTGACGGGGCACAAGTGGTTCTGCTCGGCGCCGATGTCGGACGCCTTCCTGGTGCTGGCGCAGACGGAGGGCGGCGGGCGGGAGGGCCCGACCTGCTTCCTGGTGCCGCGGGTGCTGGAGGACGGCACGCGCAACGTGTTCGCGCTCCAGCGGCTGAAGGACAAGCTGGGCAACCGGTCGAACGCCTCGGCCGAGGTGGAGTTCGACGGGACGTGGGCGCTGCGGGTCGGGGAGGAGGGCCGCGGGCTGCGCACGATCATGGGGATGGTGGCGGCGACCCGGGTGGACTGCGTGCTCGGCTCGGCCGCGCTGATGCGGCAGGCGCTCACCCAGGCCCTGCACCACACGGAGCACCGCTCCGCTTTCGGAGCGGTGCTCATCGACCAGCCGCTGATGCGCAACGTCCTGGCCGACCTCGCGCTGGAATCGGAGGCGGCCACCACCCTCGCCCTGCGCCTCGCCGCCGCGTACGACGCCGGGACCGACGAGGAGCAGGCCTTCCTGCGCCTCGCCGTGCCCGTCGCGAAGTACTGGGTGACCAAACGCTGTACGCCGATGGTGGCAGAGGCCCTGGAGTGCCTGGGCGGCAACGGCTACGTCGAGGAGTCCGGGATGCCGCGCCTGCTGCGCGAGTCCCCGCTGAACTCGATCTGGGAGGGCTCCGGCAACGTCCAGGCCCTGGACGTGCTGCGCGCCCTGCAGCGTGAGCCGCAGGCCCTCAACGCCTTCTTGCAGGAGATCGGGCGGGCGCGGGGCGCCGACCACCGGCTGGACGCCGCGATCAAGGGCCTGCTGACGGAGCTGGCCGACCTGTCCGGGATCGAGGCCCGGGCCCGCCGGGTGGCGGAGCGCATGGCGCTGCTGCTGCAGGCGTCCCTGCTGGTGCGCTGGGCCCCGCCGGAGGTGGCGGACGCGTTCTGCGCCGCCCGCCTGGGCGGCGACCGCGGGGCGGCCTTCGGCACCCTGCCGCACACCCTGGACCTGGCGGCGCTGGTGGAACGGGCACGGATCACGGGCTAGGGGTGGTCCCCAAACCGCTCCGAGCCGGGATCCGGACCCGTCGACCGGTCAGGGGTGGCGCCGCGCCGACTCGGCACCACCCCTGCCCGAGAAAGCCCCGAGGAGGAGCTGTCACGCCGCTCGGCGGCGTCCGGACAGTTTCGGTCGGGCGGCCGTGACTTGGCGAGAGTTGCGTACCGTTGCAACCCTCTGGGTCGGAACCGTCCGCCGGGTGCGCCAGGGACAGCGGCACACCGGTGTGCCTGCCGGGACGGGACTCCCCGGCGCGGCTGCCGGGGCCCGCCGCGGTGCCCGCCGGGCCGGTTCCGTCGTACGTCCTGTTCCGCCTGTTCCGTACGGGGAGGTTCCGGTGGCCGACACCGCAGGCAGCATGGTCGACGTGGCGCGCCTCTCGGCCATGGACGCGCGGGAGGCCGCGCGGCTGCTCAAGGGGGTGCGCGCGGCCGCGCTGGCCGGGGACCGGCTGCCGGTGCTGCCGCGCCCGGAGATCGCCGAGTCCTGGCGGCGGATGCTGGCCGGCGGGGTGCACCCGGACCGGGACGCCCGCTCGCGGATGCTGTCGGCCGCCGAGACCGAGGAGCGGCGCCAGGAGTCGCCGCTGCGGGAGATCATGCCGGTGCTGCGCGAGGGGCTGCTGCCGACGCTGGACACGGCCCTGCACATCATGGTGGTCGCCGACGCGGAGGGGCGGCTGCTGTGGCGGGAGGGCGCGGCCCCGATCCTGCGGGCGGCGGACCGGCTGGGCTTCGGGGTGGGCGCGGACTGGGACGAGGCGGTGGTCGGCACCAACGGGGTGGGCACGGCGCTGGTGGCACGGCGGCCGGTCCAGGTGTTCTCGGCGGAGCACTTCGTCTCCAGCCACCACGAGTGGACGTGCGCGGGGGCGCCGCTGCACGACCCCCGGGACGGGCGGCTGCTGGGCGTGGTGGACGTCAGCGGGCCGCTGGCCACCATGCACCCGGCGACGCTGGCGTGGGTGAGCTCGGTGGCCCGGCTCGCGGAGCGGGAGCTGCGGGTGCGGCACCTGGAGTCGCTGGAGCGGCTGCGGGCGGTGGCCGCGCCGCTGCTGGCCCGGCTGCCGGGGCGGGCCCTGGCCGTGGACCCGCACGGCTGGACGGCGGCGGTGACCGGGCTGGCCCCGGCGGACCGGATCCCGCTGCCGAAGGGGTTCGGGCCGGGCCGGGTGTGGGTACCGCAGCTCGGGGCGTGCGTGGTGGAGCCGCTGCCCGGCGGCTGGCTGCTGCGCCTCGCGGAGGCGCCGGCGACCGCCGCGGCGGCGAGCCGGGTGGTGTTGGACCTGAGTCGGCCGCGCTCGTGGACGGCGACGGTGTACGGGGCGGCCGGGAGCTGGTCGCAGGAGCTGAGCCCGCGCCACGCGGAGCTGCTGTTCCTGCTGGCGGAGAGCCCGCGGGGGCGGTCGGCGGCGGAGCTGGCCGGGGAGCTGTTCGGGGACCCGACGCGGACGGTGACGGTACGGGCGGAGCTGTCGCGGGTGCGGCGCACCCTCGCGGGGGTGCTGGCGCACCGCCCGTACCGGTTCGCGGACGACGTGGAGGTGGAGCTGGTCCGGCCCGCGGACCCGGCCGGGCTGCTGCCGCACTCGGCGGCGCCGGCGGTGATCAGGGCCCGGCTGGGCCGTTCGGGGCCGGGCGTGATTCCCTGACCTGCATGAGCCTCATCACCCTCACCACGTGGTCCCTGGAGATGACCTCGCCGCAGGACCTGGTCCCGGCGGCCGTTCCGGGATCCGAGATCACCGTCCGGCGGGCGGAAGTCCCCTCGCCCGAGTTCAGCCGCTTCCTGTACGCCTCGGTGGGCGGGGACATCCACTGGACGGACCGGCTGTCGCTGAGCCGCGCGCAGTGGGTGGAGTACCTGGCCCGGCCGGGCGTGGAGACGTGGGTGGCGTACGACCGCGGCACGCCGGCCGGATACGTGGAGCTGGACCCGCAGGACGACGGTGTGGTCGAGATCATGTACTTCGGGCTGCTGCCGGACTTCCGCGGTCGCCGCATCGGCGGCCACCTGCTCACGGTCGGCACGGCCGCGGCCTGGTCCCTGGCGGAGCGCTGGGCGGAGCGCGAGCCGACGCGCCGGGTGTGGCTGCACACCTGCAGCCAGGACGGGCCGACGGCGATGGACAACTACCTGCGCCGCGGCTTCAAGGTGTTCAAGACCGAGACCGAGGAGAAGCAGGACACCCCCACCCCGGGCCCCTGGCCCGGCGCCTGACCCGGTGCCCGACGGCGCCCCGACCCGGCCGCGCCCGTCGCCGCCGGGTCGGACGGCCGCGCTCCGGCCGTACTCCGGCCGCGTAACCTAGATCACGCGTCCCATGATTCGGGACGATCTGGTCCACATCATGGACAGTAGTGGACTCCTCCAATCGAGCCATGACACGCTTCGGCCATGAATGGAGCTGGAACAGCCTTGGTGAGTCGGCGGCACGTCGACCTCGGCCGCATGTCCAGCGCCATCTGTCCGGCGAGCTGACGGAACCAGCCACCGCCGCACAGCGCACCGCACAGCGTCGTCGCGGATGCGCCGCACCCAGCCAGTCCCCTGAAGGCCGAGCACCGCCCTGACCACCGGCACAACCGGAAACAGGCGGCGCTCAGCCGCATCTGCTCAGCGTCAGCGAAGTCACAGGGGTCACGCCGCCGCCTCCCCCTGCCCCTGCCTTGAGCCGCCGAAGAAGGACGTACCGCCATGGCCGCCACCCCTGAAACACCCGCCGCAACGCGCCGCAAGACCGGCCGTCACCGCGGTGAGGGCCAGTGGGCCGTTGGACACCACACCCCCCTCAACGGCAACGAGCAGTTCAAGAAGGACGACGACGGTCTCAATGTGCGGACACGCATTGAGACGATCTACTCCAAGACCGGATTCGACTCCATCGACCCCAACGACCTGCGCGGCCGCATGCGCTGGTGGGGTCTGTACACCCAGCGCAAGCCCGGGATCGACGGCGGCAAGACCGCGATCCTGGAGCCGGAGGAGCTGGACGACAAGTACTTCATGCTGCGCGTCCGCATCGACGGCGGCCGGCTGACGACCGAGCAGCTCCGCGTGATCGGCGAGATCTCCGAGGAGTTCGCCCGCGGCACCGCCGACCTCACCGACCGCCAGAACGTGCAGTACCACTGGATCCGCATCGAGGACGTCCCGGAGATCTGGCGCCGTCTGGAGGCCGTCGGCCTGTCCACCACCGAGGCCTGCGGTGACACGCCCCGCGTCATCCTCGGCTCGCCCGTCGCCGGCATCGCCGAGGACGAGATCATCGACGGCACGCCCGCCATCGAGGAGATCCAGCGCCGCATCGTCGGCAACAAGGAATTCTCCAACCTGCCCCGCAAGTTCAAGTCCGCGGTCTCGGGCTCGCCGCTGCTCGACGTGGCGCACGAGATCAACGACATCGCCTTCGTCGGCGTGAACCACCCCGAGCGCGGGCCCGGCTTCGACGTCTGGGTCGGCGGCGGCCTGTCCACCAACCCCAAGCTGGGCGTCCGCCTGGGCACCTGGGTCTCCCTCGAGGAGGTCCCGGACGTCTACGAGGGCGTCATCTCGATCTTCCGCGACTACGGCTACCGCCGCCTGCGCACCCGCGCCCGGCTGAAGTTCCTCGTCGCCGACTGGGGCGCGGAGAAGTTCCGCCGGGTCCTGGAGGACGAGTACCTGGGGCGCAAGCTCACCGACGGCCCCGCGCCCGAGGAGCCGAGCGGGCAGTGGCGCGACCACGTGGGCGTCCACCGGCAGAAGGACGGCCGTTTCTACGTCGGCTTCGCGCCGCGCGTCGGCCGCGTCGACGGCGCCACCCTGACCAAGATCGCGGACATCGCCGAGAGCCACGGCTCCGGGCGCCTGCGCACCACCGCAGAGCAGAAGATGATCGTGCTCGACATCGAGGAGGCGCAGGTCGACTCGGTCGTGGCGGCCCTGGAGGCGCTGGACCTGCGGGTCAAGCCGTCCCCGTTCCGCCGCGGCACGATGGCCTGCACCGGCATCGAGTTCTGCAAGCTGGCCATCGTCGAGACCAAGGGGCGCGGCGCCTCGCTGATCGACGAGCTGGAGCGCCGCCTGCCGGACTTCGCCGAGCCGCTCACCATCAACATCAACGGCTGCCCGAACGCCTGCGCCCGTATCCAGGTGGCGGACATCGGTCTCAAGGGCCAGCTGGTCCTGGACGAGGACGGCAACCAGGTCGAGGGCTACCAGGTCCACCTGGGCGGCGCGCTCGGCCTGGAGGCCGGCTTCGGCCGCAAGGTCCGCGGCCTGAAGGTCACCTCGGCCGGGCTGCCGGACTACGTCGAGCGGGTCGTCACGCGCTTCGAGCAGGAGCGCGAGGACGGCGAGCGCTTCGCGGCCTGGGTGGCGCGGGCGAGCGACGAGAGCCTGTCGTGAGCGAGCGCGCAGCCCCGTTCCACTGCCCGTACTGCGGCGACGAGGACCTGTTCCCCGGGGAGCAGGGCCACGGCGCCTGGGAGTGCAGGTCGTGCAACCGGGCCTTCCAGCTGAAGTACCTGGGCCTGCTGGCCCGCGGCCTGCGGGCGGCGAACGGCACGGGCACGGACACCACGGCGACGGACAGCACGGGAACGGAAGAGATATGACGGCGACCCAGGAGTCACCCGCGGACGATCCCGCGGCGCGCGACCTGAGGGCGCTGGCCGAGCAGGCGGGCCGCGACCTCGAGGACGCCGACGCACTGGAGATCCTCCGCTGGGCGGTCGACACGTTCGGCGCGAAGTTCTGCGTCACCTCCTCCATGGAGGACGCCGTCGTCGCCCACCTGGCCTCCCGGGTCCGGCCCGGCGTGGACGTGGTCTTCCTCGACACGGGCTACCACTTCGAGGAGACCATCGGCACCCGCGACGCGGTCGACGCGGTGATGGACGTCAACGTCATCACCCTCACCCCGCGCCGGACCGTCGCCGAACAGGACGCCGAGTACGGCCCGAAGCTGCACGACCGCGACCCCGACCTGTGCTGCGCCCTGCGCAAGGTCAAGCCCCTCGAAGAGGGACTGACCGCGTACGAGGCGTGGGCGACGGGCCTGCGCCGCGACGAGTCCCCGACCCGGGCGAACACCCCGGTCGTCGGCTGGGACGAGAAGCGGCAGAAGGTCAAGGTCTCGCCGATCGCCCGCTGGACGCAGGACGACGTGGACGCGTACGTGCTGGAGCACGGCGTGCTCACCAACCCCCTGCTGACGGACGGCTACGCCTCGGTCGGCTGCGCCCCCTGCACCTGCCGCGTGGCGGAGGGCGAGGACGCACGGGCCGGCCGCTGGGCGGGCCGCGCCAAGACCGAGTGCGGACTGCACGGCTGATGTCCACCCCGCCTGCACGAACCACTGACACCACGGACACCACGAAAACCACGGAACTTACGGAGAAGCGGATGAGCGTGACCGGCCAGGGAGCCACCGTGTGGCTGACCGGTCTGCCCAGCGCGGGCAAGACCACCATCGCGTACGCGCTGGCCGAGCGGCTGCGCGCCGAGGGCCACCGGGTGGAGGTCCTCGACGGGGACGAGATCCGCGAGTTCCTCTCCGCCGGCCTGGGCTTCACCCGCGAGGACCGGCACACCAACGTCCAGCGGATCGGCTTCGTCGCCGAACTCCTCGCCAGCAACGGTGTGAAGGCCCTCGTCCCGGTGATCGCCCCGTTCGCCGACAGCCGCGAGGCCGTCGCGAAGCGGCACGCCGCAGCCGGGACGACCTACCTGGAAGTGCACGTCGCGACCCCGGTCGAGGTGTGCTCCGAGCGTGATGTGAAGGGCCTGTACGCCAAGCAGGCGGCGGGCGAGATCTCCGGTCTGACCGGTGTCGACGACCCGTACGAGGCCCCCGGGGCCCCGGACCTGCGGATCGAGTCGCACACGCAGACCGTGCAGGAGTCGGCCTCCGCCCTGCACGCCCTGCTCACCGAGAGGGGTCTGGCATGACCACCGCCGCGCACCTGCACACCGAGTCCGGCTCCGACGCGCCCTACGCGCTGTCGCACCTGGACGCCCTCGAGTCCGAGGCGGTGCACATCTTCCGCGAGGTGGCGGGCGAGTTCGAGAAGCCGGTGATCCTGTTCTCCGGCGGCAAGGACTCCATCGTCATGCTGCACCTGGCGCTCAAGGCCTTCGCCCCCGCGCCGGTGCCCTTCGCGCTGCTGCACGTCGACACGGGCCACAACTTCCCCGAGGTCATCGAGTACCGCGACCGCACGGTCGCCCGGCACGGCCTGCGCCTGCACGTGGCCTCCGTCCAGGAGTACATCGACGCCGGCAAGCTCCGCGAGCGCCCGGACGGCACCCGCAACCCGCTGCAGACCGTCCCGCTCACCGAGGCCATCCAGCAGCTGAAGTTCGACGCCGTCTTCGGCGGCGGCCGCCGCGACGAGGAGAAGGCACGCGCGAAGGAGCGCGTGTTCTCCCTGCGCGACGAGTTCTCCCAGTGGGACCCGCGCCGCCAGCGCCCCGAGCTGTGGCAGCTCTACAACGGCCGCCACGCGCCGGGCGAGCACGTCCGCGTCTTCCCGCTCTCCAACTGGACCGAGCTGGACGTGTGGCAGTACATCGCCCGCGAGGGCATCGAGCTGCCCGAGATCTACTTCGCCCACGAGCGGGACGTGTTCCGGCGGGGCGGCATGTGGCTGACGGCCGGCGAGTGGGGCGGCCCGAAGGACACCGAGACGGTGGAGAAGCGGCTGATCCGCTACCGCACCGTCGGCGACATGTCCTGCACCGGCGCCGTCGACTCCGATGCCACCGACCTCGATGCGGTGATCGCCGAGATCGCCGTCTCCCGCCTGACCGAGCGGGGCGCGACCCGCGCCGACGACAAGCTGTCCGAGGCCGCGATGGAAGACCGCAAGCGCGAAGGGTACTTCTAGCCATGACCAGCACCACCGAGCAGCTCAGCGCGACGACGCTGCTGCGCTTCGCCACCGCGGGCTCCGTCGACGACGGCAAGTCCACCCTGGTGGGCCGTCTGCTGCACGACTCGAAGTCGGTCCTGGAGGACCAGCTCGAGGCCGTGGAGCGGGTGTCGGCCGACCGCGGCCAGGACGCCCCGGACCTGGCGCTGCTGACCGACGGCCTGCGGGCCGAGCGGGAGCAGGGCATCACCATCGACGTGGCCTACCGCTACTTCGCCACCGCCCGCCGCCGGTTCATCCTCGCCGACACCCCCGGGCACGTGCAGTACACCCGCAACATGGTCACCGGCGCCTCCACCGCCGACCTGGCCGTGGTCCTCGTCGACGCCCGCAACGGCGTCATCGAGCAGACCCGGCGCCACGCCGCGGTCGCCGCGCTGCTGCGCGTCCCCCACGTGGTCCTCGCCGTCAACAAGATGGACCTCGTCGGCTACGAGGAGGCGGTCTTCGCGAAGATCGCCGAGGAGTTCACCTCCTACGCCTCGGAGCTGGGCGTGCCGGAGATCACCGCGATCCCGATCTCGGCGCTGGCCGGCGACAACGTGGTGGAGCCGTCCGCGAACATGGACTGGTACGGCGGGCCGACGGTGCTGGAGCACCTGGAGACCGTCCCGGTCAGCCACGACCTCACCGCCTGCCCGGCCCGTTTCCCGGTGCAGTACGTGATCCGGCCGCAGACCGCCGAGCACCCCGACTACCGCGGCTACGCGGGCCAGATCGCCTCCGGTGTGCTGCGGGTCGGCGAGCCGGTCACCGTGCTGCCGTCGGGCCGTACCTCGGTCATCGAGGGCATCGACGCGCTCGGCGAGCCGGTGGACATCGCGTGGGCGCCGCAGTCGGTGACGGTCCGGCTGAAGGACGACATCGACATCTCGCGCGGCGACCTGATCGCGCCGACCGCGAGCGCCCCGGCCACCACGCAGGACGTCGTCGCCACCGTCTGCCACGTCGCGGACCAGCCGCTGGCCGTGGGTGCGCGGGTGCTGCTGAAGCACACCACGCGCACGGTGAAGGCGATCGTCAAGGAGATCCCGTCCCGGCTGACGCTGGACGACCTCTCCCAGCACCCGAACCCCGGGCAGCTGGTGGCCAACGACATCGGCCGCGTGGTCGTCCGTACCGCCGAGCCCCTCGCGCTCGACGCGTACGCCGACTCGCGCCGCACCGGGTCCTTCCTGCTGATCGACCCGGCCGACGGAACCACCCTGGCGGCCGGCATGGCGGGCGAGTCCTTCGCCTCCAAGGCCGAGGCCGTACAGGCGGACGAAGAAGGGTGGGACTTCTAGATCATGACGACCGACATCTACACCACCTTCGCGAAGGAGGGCGGCCGCGTAGGCAGCGGCTCCCTCGGCAGCGGCCAGGGAGGGGTGGCGCGATGTGCGCGATGACGTACGCGCACTGCCTGCGCGCCCTCACCCCCCACGAGCTGTACCCGCCCCTGCACCACAGACGAAGACCTGCGCCGTAATCCCAACACGGCGCGTCGAGAGGAAGCCCTCCCGTGCCTGCCACCACCGGTACCACCGTCAAGACCCTGCGCCGCGGCATTGCCGCAGCCGCCGCCCTCCCCCTGCTGATCGGGGCCCTCGCCTCGTGCGGGTACGGCTCCCAGTCCGAGAAGACCGACGAGAAGAAGGCGCCCGTCGCCGCCGACGCCAAGAAGCTGTCGGCCTCCGAGGTGCGCATCGGCTACTTCCCGAACCTGACGCACGCCACCGCCCTGGTCGGTATCCAGGAAGGCCTGATCGCCAAGGAGCTGGGCGGCACCCAGATCAAGCCGCAGACCTTCAACGCCGGCCCGTCCGAGATCGAGGCCCTCAACGGCGGCTCCCTGGACATCGGCTTCATCGGCCCCTCGCCGTCCATCAACGGCTACGTGAAGTCCAAGGGCTCCAACCTGCGGATCATCTCCGGCTCCGCCTCCGGCGGCGTCAAGCTGGTCGTGAACCCGGACAAGATCAAGAGCCTGGACGACCTCAAGGGCAAGAAGATCGCCACCCCGCAGAAGGGGAACACCCAGGACGTCGCGTTCCTGAACTGGATCTCCGAGAAGGGCTGGTCGGTCGACCCCGAGTCCGGCAAGGGCGACGTCTCCGTCGTCCGCACCGACAACAAGGTCACCCCGGACGCCTTCAAGCAGGGCTCGATCGACGGGGCCTGGGTGCCCGAGCCGACGGCCTCCAAGCTCGTCGCCGACGGCGGCTCCGTCCTCCTCGACGAGACCTCCCTGTGGCCCGACAAGAAGTTCGTGATCACGAACGTCATCGTGTCGCAGAAGTTCCTCAAGGAGCACCCGGACGTCGTCGAGGCCGTGCTGCGCGGCACGGTGAAGACCAACGAGTGGATCAACGCCAACCAGGACAAGGCGAAGGCCTCCGCCAACGCGGCCCTGAAGGCGCTGAACGGCAAGGAACTCGAGCCGGCCGTCATCGACCCGGCCTGGAAGAGCATCCTCGTCACCGACGACCCGCTGGCCTCCACGCTGAAGACCGAGTCCGACTGGGCGGTCAAGGCCAAGCTCATCGAGCAGCCCGACCTCGCCGGCATCTACGACCTGTCGCTCCTGAACAAGGTGCTGAAGGCCGTCGGCAAGCCCGAGGTCGCCGACGCCGGTCTCGGCGCCAAGTAAGCCCGTAGTCCAGCAAACCCAGGAGGTGACGACCATGGCCACCACTCTCGCCAAGGCTGCCGAGGGCGCGGTAGCGGAGCCGACGCACGCCGCCCGCATCGAGCACGTCTCGAAGTCCTTCTCCGGCCCGGCCGGATCGCAGCTCGTCCTGGACGACATCAGCCTCGATGTCGCTCCCGGCGAGTTCGTCACCCTCCTGGGGGCATCGGGGTGCGGCAAGTCCACCCTGCTCAACCTGGTCGCGGGTCTGGACGAGCCGTCCGCGGGGTCCATCGAGACCCCCGGCGGCCGTCCGGCCCTGATGTTCCAGGAGCACGCCCTCTTCCCGTGGCTGACCGCGGGCAAGAACATCGAACTCGCCCTGCGCCTGCGCGGGGTGGCCAAGGCCGAGCGCAGGCCGGAGGCCGAGCGGCTGCTGGAGCTGGTCCGCCTCGGCGGCGCGTACGGCAAGCGCGTCCACGAGCTCTCCGGCGGCATGCGCCAGCGCGTCGCCCTGGCCCGCGCCCTGGCCCAGGACAGCCGCCTGCTGCTGATGGACGAGCCGTTCGCGGCCCTGGACGCCATCACCCGCGACGTCCTGCACGGCGAACTCACCCGCATCTGGGAAGAGACGGGGCTGTCGGTCCTGTTCGTCACCCACAACGTCCGCGAAGCCGTCCGCTTGGCCCAGCGCGTCGTCCTGCTCTCCTCCCGCCCCGGCCGGGTCGCGAAGGAATGGGCCGTGGACATCCCGCAGCCGCGCCGCATCGAGGACGCGGACGTCGCGGAGCTGTCCCTCGAGATCACTGAACACCTGCGTGGGGAGATCCGCCGCCATGGCCAGCACTGACACGACCCCCAAGCCGGCCAAGGCCGACGACCTCGCCGGCCTCGAAGCAGGCCTCGACGCCCTCGACGCCGTCCAGACGCACCGCACCCCCGTGCGCGAGGTCCTCACCAAGAAGGTCCTGCCGCCGTTCCTGGCCGTCAGCCTGGTGCTGGTGGTCTGGCAGGTCCTCGTCTCGGCGAAGGTCACCGCGGAGAACAAGCTGCCCCCGCTGTCCGCGGTCGGACACAGCCTCTCCGAGATGTGGCTCAAGGGCACCCTGCTGGAGGTCGTCTGGACCTCCGTCTCCCGCGGCCTGCTCGGCTTCCTCCTCGCCCTGGCCATCGGCACCCCGCTCGGACTGCTCGTGGCCCGCGTGAAGTTCGTACGCGCCGCGATCGGCCCGATCCTGCAGGGCCTGCAGTCCCTGCCCTCGGTGGCCTGGGTGCCGCCGGCCGTGCTCTGGTTCGGCCTGAACGACGCCATGATGTTCACCGTCATCCTGCTCGGCGCGGTCCCCTCCATCGCCAACGGCCTCGTCTCCGGCATCGACCAGGTCCCGCCGCTGTTCCTGCGGGCCGGCCGCACCCTCGGCGCCACCGGGCTGCGCGGCGCCCGGCACGTCGTGATGCCGGCCGCGCTGCCGGGGTACGTCGCCGGGCTCAAGCAGGGCTGGGCGTTCTCCTGGCGGTCCCTGATGGCCGCCGAGATCATCGCCTCCTCCCCCGACCTGGGCCTGGGCCTGGGCCAGCTCCTGGAGAACGGCCGCAACAACATCGACCTGCCCGGGGTGTTCCTCGCGATCATCCTGATCCTCGTCGTCGGCATCGCCATCGACCTGCTGATCTTCAGCCCCCTCGAGCGGTGGGTGCTGCGCAGCCGCGGCCTGCTGGTCAAGGGCTGATCCGACATGTCCACCGCCCCCGTCCTGCTCGTCATAGCCCACGGCAGCCGCGATCCGCGGCACGCGGCGACCGTGCACGCCCTCACCCGGCGGGCGCGGGCGCTGCGGGCCGGGCTGCGCGTGGAGACGGCGTTCCTGGACTTCAACGCCCCCCGGGTCGAGCAGGTGCTCGCCGCCCTGCACGGCGACGGCGTCCGCGACGTGGTCGCGCTGCCGCTGCTGCTGACCCGGGCCTTCCACGCGAAGGCGGACGTTCCGGCGGTGCTGTCGGAATCCACGGCCCGGCTGCCGGGCCTGTCGGTCCGCGTGGCCGACGTCCTCGGACCCTCGCCCCTGCTGACGGCCGCGCTGGAACGCCGGCTGGCGGAGGCGGGGCTCACCCCGGCGGACCGTGCGACGACCGGCGTCGTCCTCGCGGCCGCCGGATCCACCGACCCGGAGGCGATCGCAGTGATCGCTGAAATCGCGCGGGAGTGGCGGCACACCGGTTGGTGCGCCGTGCGGCCTGCGTTCGCCTCCGCCGCGCTTCCGTCCACGGAGGACGCCGTACGGGCCCTGCGGGCCGAGGGGGTCCGCCGGGTCGCGGTGGCCCCGTACGTCATCGCCCCCGGGCGGCTGCCGGACCGCATCGCCGCGGGCGCCGCTGCGGCCGGGGCCGACGTCCTGGCCGAAGTCCTGGGCCCGGCCCCGGAACTGGCCCGCCTCCTCCTGACCCGCTACGACGAGTCCCGCGCCACTGCCGTCCCGCTCGCCTTGACGGCGTAGCCGCCGCCCTGCCCGCTGCGCGGAGCCTGTCCCCTCCCCGCCCCTTCCCGCTGTGCCGGACATGCGGCTCCGCCGCGTGGCGGGCTCCGCCCGGCCCCTCCCCCAGCTACCGCTGGGGGTACC
The DNA here is from genome assembly GCF_040645035.1 of Streptomyces sp. NPDC046876. NCBI lineage: Bacteria > Bacillati > Actinomycetota > Actinomycetes > Kitasatosporales > Streptomycetaceae > Streptomyces > Streptomyces sp. NPDC046876. Next base: position 18,032 of record NZ_JBEYXK010000125.1, read on the forward strand.
CCCAGCCTCAAACGCCGGCGGGGCTGAAATCAGCCCCGCCGGCGTTTGAGGCGCGGG
>NZ_JBEYXK010000126.1:0-3767 GCF_040645035.1 Streptomyces sp. NPDC046876
ACTGCAGGGGGGACCCTGTGGGAGAGTAGGACGCCGCCGAACAATCATTGTGGGAAAGCCCCGCACCAGCTCTGGTGCGGGGCTTTTCTGCGTTTACGGCCCAACCGGCCCTACCAGTTGGCCGGTTAGCTCTTCAGGCTGCTCGTTTCGAGGGACCAGCGGCCGGCGGTGACGGTGTCGCCGAAGGCGTAGGGCACCGCCTTGCGGTAGCTGATCCCGTCGGGTCCCGGCGAGGGGTCGCTGTGAACCGTGACGGTCTGCTTGTCCTTGCGCGCGTCCACTACGACGTACAGCGGTACACCCATCCTCGGGTAGTCGCGGATGTCGGTCAGGCAGTGAGCGGGGGAGACGACCTCCACCGCCATCAGAACAATGCGGGCGTTGAGGACTCTCGCGGTGTCGTCGATGTCGTCCTCGGCGATGACCACGAGGTCGGGGACCTTGACGAGGCCGGTTTCGGGATTGCCCATGTGCGTGTCGCTGAGCGCGACGACCCCGGGGGCCTTTGCCTCGATCTGGCGCCGCAGCCGCACCGCGTTGAGCCCGTCGACAGCCGTGGGGTTGGTCATCGTCAGCAAGATCCGGCCTTCGGTGCTTTGCACCTTCCAGCGGTCTTCCTGGTGATCGGCCAGCTCGGCGAGTTGTTGCGCGAAGGCGTACAGCCGGCGCCGCTGGTCGGGGGTGAGGTCGGCCATGTGCTCTGCCTTTACGGTGGGGGCATGGGATACGAGCTGGTCATCTTCGACAACGACGGCGTCCTGGTGGACAGTGAGCCGATATCCAACGCCATCCTGGCCGAGTACCTGACCGAGCTGGGGCATCCCACCACGTACGAGGAGTCCGTGCGGGACTACATGGGGGCCGCACTGCACCGGGTGCACGACACCGTGCTCGAGCGGAGTGGGCGGCGGTTGCCCGCGGAGTTCGACCGGGCCTTCCAGGCGCGGGTGTTCGCCGCCTTCGAAAGGGAGTTGAAGGCCGTGAGCGGGGCGCGGGAGGTGTTGGAGGGGCTGCGCGGCCGGGGTGTGCGGTACTGCGTGGCCTCGTCCGGGAGCCATGAGCGGATTCGGGTCGGGCACCGGGTGGCAGGGCTGGATCCGTTCTTCGACGACGCGACCATCTTCAGTGCCGAGGACGTCCGGAAGGGGAAGCCCGCCCCGGATCTCTTCCACCACGCGGGCCGGGTGATGGCGGCGCCGCCGGAGCGGTGCGTCGTCATCGAGGACAGCGGCCTCGGGGTGCAGGCCGCCCTCGCCGCCGGGATGACCGTGCTCGGGTACACGGCGATGACTCCGCCCGAGCGGCTGGCCGGGGCCACGGCGCTGTTCGACGACATGAAGGAACTTTCCGGGCTGCTCGCCGAATTGGGCTTGTGATCCATCTACCCACCGGTAGAGCCCGGGCCTACGCTGTGCCGCCATGACAGACGATCTGCGGCTGCGGCGCGGGCGGGGCGCCCTGGGGTTCAGCTTCTTCGTGCAGGGCGTGACCTTCGCGCTCCTCGTGACGCGGATCCCCGCCATCCAGGACCGGTACGGGATATCCGACGGCCTGCTGCCCGCCTTCCTCGCGGCCGTGCCGGTGCTGGCGGGGGCGGCCAGTGTCGCCACCGAGCACCTCGTCAGGCGGGTCTCGCCGGCGGTCGTCCTGCGGTGGGCGCAGCCGGTGGTGCTGCTCGCGCTGCTCGGCGTGGGCGCCGGGAGCCGGATGTGGCACGTGGCCGTGGCCCTCGGGGTGTTCGGGTTGGCCGTGGGGGCGCTGGACGCGTCCATGAACATGCTCGGCGTCAGCCTGCAGCGGGCGTACGGGCGGTCCATCATGCTGGGCTTCCATGCCGCGTACAGCCTCGGCGGGATCCTCGGGGCCTCCGCCGCCTGGGCCGGGGCTCACTGGCACCTGGAGCTGTTCGTCTCCTATCTGCCCGCCGTGCTCCTCTTGCTGCCGCCGGCGTTCGTCGGGAGTCGGTTCTACGTCTCGGAGACGGGCCAGGAGGGTGGCTCCGCCGACGCCCCCGGGCTCGGCGCCGGCGGGTTCCGGATGCTGCTGCCGCTGTGCCTGGTGATGGCGTGTGCGTACATCGGCGACTCGACCGTCTCCAACTGGAGCGCCAAGTACCTCCAGGACGTCCTCGGCAGCTCGGAGCAGCTGGCGACCGTCCCCTACAACGTGTACATGGTGACCACCCTGATCGGCCGGGCCGTGGGCGACCTCGGCGTGCGGCGGTTCGGGGCCGTGGCCGTCGTACGGGCCGGGACGGCCGTCGCGGCCGGCGGGTTCGGGGTGGTCGCCGCCGCGCCCGGCGCCTGGACGGGCATGGCCGGGTTCACGCTGCTCGGGCTCGGGCTGTGCGTGATCGTGCCGCAGACCTTCGCGGCCGCGGGCCGGCTGTTCCCCGGATCCTCCGACACGGCCGTCGCCCGGCTCAACATCTTCAACTACGTCGGCTTCCTGGTCGGTTCGCCGCTTGTCGGCGGGCTCGGTGACGCCTGGAGCTACCGCGGGGCCATGCTCGTGCCGATGGCGCTGGTCCTGGTGACCTTGCTGCACGCCCGTTCGTTCGGGGCCGACGGCGCCCGCTACCGTGTGCGGCATGAGCCGCCGCGCGTTGTTGATGTGGGACGAGGCAGTAACGGGGTATGACTTCGGACCGAGTCATCCCATGGACCCGGTGCGCCTGGCGCTGACCATGGGCCTGGTGCGAGCCATCAAGCTGGACCGGGAGGTCGAGCTGCGGGCGGCCCCGCCGGCCGGGGACTCCACGCTGCGGCTCGTCCACCGGGAGGACTACGTGGCCGCGGTCCGCGAGGTGTCCGCGGACCCCGGCATCGCCGACGGCTCGTACGGGCTCGGGACCATGGACGATCCGGCGTTCCACGGCATGCACGAGGCGTCTGCGCTGATCGCCGGGCAGTCGGTGGCGGCCGCCGAGGCGATCTGGCGCGGCGAGGCCGAGCACGCGGTGAACTTCGCGGGCGGCCTGCACCACGCGATGCCGGGCGGGGCCTCCGGGTTCTGCGTGTACAACGACGCTGCGCTCGCGGTGGCCCGGCTGCTGGAGCTGGGTGCCGAGCGGGTCGCGTACGTGGACGTGGACGTGCACCACGGCGACGGGGTGCAGGCGGCGTTCTGGGACGACCCGCGGGTGCTGACGGTCTCCCTGCACGAGCACCCCGGCACCCTGTTCCCGCAGACCGGCTGGCCGCAGGAGACGGGCGGTCCGGCCGCCGAGGGCTCGGCGGTGAACGTGGCGCTGCCCGCCGGGACCGGCGACGCGGGCTGGCTGCGCGCGTTCCACGCGACGGTGCCCGAACTGCTGGAGGAGTTCCGGCCGCAGGTCCTGGTCTCCCAGCACGGGGCCGACACGCACTTCGAGGACCCGCTCGCCCATCTGGCGGTGTCGCTGGACGCGCAGCGGGCCGTGCAGGAGTCCTGCCACCGCCTCGCCCACGAGTACGCGGACGGCAGGTGGCTGGCGCTGGGCGGCGGCGGGTACGCGGTCGTGGACGTGGTCCCGCGGTCCTGGAGCCACCTGGTCGGGATCGCCGCGCACCGGCCCGTCGACCCGGAGTCCGCGGTGCCGGCGTCCTGGCGGGACGAGGTGTACGCGCGGACGCGGCAGTTGGCGCCGGCCCGGATGACGGACGGCCGGGAGGTGTCCTGGCGGGAGTGGGAGGCGGGCTACGACCCGGCCGACCGGATCGACCAGGCCGTGCTCGCGACCCGGCGGGCGGTGTTCCCGCTGCGCGGCATGCTCACCTAGCCGGACG
>NZ_JBEYXK010000126.1:3862-17712 GCF_040645035.1 Streptomyces sp. NPDC046876
GGTACGCCGGTACGCCGGTACGCCGGTACGCCGGTACGCCGGTACGCCGGTACGCCGGTACGCCGGTACGCCGGTACGCCGGTACGCCGGTACGCCGGTACGCCGACCCGGCGCAGCCTTGCGGGCGCGGTGCAGCATCGTTACGCCAACGGTGGGGCCGTTCCCCGTAATCGGTGATCCGGCAGGAGCGGTGCGGCAGCATCGGGGGCGTGTTGAGCACCGGCGCGCTGCGTGCGCATCTGCTGGCCGCCCGCCTCGCCGGGCCGATCGCGACGACCCGGGAGGAGAGCCTGCGCAGCTACCGGCTGTTCGCGGCGCGCGACCCGCGGGTGCTGCTGGGGCTGGATCCGGACGGGGACTGGGACGAGGGTGCCCTGTTGGGGCTGATGGCGGCCAAGTGCGGGGTCTCGGCGGATCCGGCGCAGGTCAGCGGCCCGGACGTGATCGATCCGGAGCGGACGGTGGCCGCCCTCGAGGCGTTCGCGCAGCGGCTGCGCGCGGCGGCCGGGGCGCGCTCGCCCGTGTTGTTCGGCACGGGTCACCCGCACCGTCTCCTGCAGTTCTACGCCAGTTTGGCCCGGGCGCTGTCGGCGGCCGGCTGTGTTGTCCTCACCCCTGCGCAGGGGGCAAGAGTCGACATGGCGACCCGGTTCGGGGTACGCACGCACTGCCTCGATTACGTACGGGGGGTCGCGCTGGTGCGGGAACCCGGCGCGCGGCCCCGCGGGAGTGCCACCGGCGCGCACACCCATTCACCGCTGCCGGTTCGGATCGCGCTCGGGGCCCTCGCGGACGCCGGAGGCCCGTTGCCGGAATTGGTGGTGGGGGACCACGGGTGGGTCTGCGGCGCAGGTCAGCTTGGTGTGGAGGCGATCGGCCTCGCGGATACGGACGACCCGGCGCTGTTCGTCGGAGAGGCCGAAGGGAGAATCGCGGTCGCCGTTCCGCTTGATGATGCGGTGTCCGCGGACTACTACCGACCGCTCACGCGGTATCTACTCGACAGGGCGAGCCTGCCGGGCGCGCAGGAGTGGCCGTAGCTCCTCTTCCCCACTCGTATCACACGCCCCTACTCTGGGGAGTGAGCGTGCGACGACGAGGAGTAACCGGAGGGGAAGCCGGTGCCCGTCATGCACGGAAGGTCAAGGTGTGTCATGGCTGCTGGCGAGAGGCCTCTCAGTGAGGTTCAGTTCCTGACCGTGGCGGAGGTCGCCTCGGTGATGCGAGTGTCGAAGATGACCGTGTACCGCCTGGTGCACAACGGTCATCTGCCCGCAATCCGGGTGGGCCGGTCCTTCCGGGTCCCCGAGAACGCGGTACACGAGTACCTCCGAGAGTCGTATGTGGGGGTGGAGTCGGCCTGAGCCTGAAGCCCGCGACACCTTTGGGTCACGTTCGATCCACTCGGATTACAAGCTCGGAGCTCGGGCGGGTAGGCTAGGCCGACGTAGGTCGTGTGGGCCCAGACGCCCCGCACCGATCCCCGCTGGCGCGGGGATGTTCCGAGAAGTGAGCGAGGGTAGTCGTGGGCTCTGTTATCAAGAAGCGGCGCAAGCGGATGGCTAAGAAGAAGCACCGCAAGCTGCTCAAGCGCACCCGCGTCCAGCGTCGTAACAAGAAGTAAACGGCAGCTGTACGTGTTCTCCGCAGCCCCTCCACCATCCTGGTGGAGGGGCTGCGGTGTAGCCGGACCAGGCGGGGGACGACGAGGAAGGCGCTGAGCTCGTGGGGAAGGTCGTGCTCGTGACCGGGGCAGCCCGGCAGCTGGGGGGCCGCTTCGTGCGGCGGGTGCAGCGGGACCCGGACGTCGAACGGGTGATTGCGGTGGACGCGGTCGAGCCCGCGCGCCCCCTCGGCTCCGCCGAGTTCGTCCGTACGGACATCAGACAGGTCTCCATCGCCCGCGTGCTCGCCGAGCACGCCGTGGACACCGTCGTCCATCTCGCCGTCACAGGCGGCAGCTCCGGCACGGGCGGCATGGGCAGCGCCGTCAAGGAGACCAACGTCATCGGGACGATGCAGCTCCTCGGCGCCTGCCAGAAGTCGCCCACGGTCCAGCGGCTGGTGGTGAAGTCCAGCACCAGCGTGTACGGGGGCGCCCCGCGGGATCCGGCCGTCTTCTCGGAGACCACCCAGCCGAAGTCCCTGCCGCCGGGCGGCTTCGCCAAGGACGCCGCCGAGGTCGAGTCGTACGTACGGGGCTTCGCGCGCCGGCGGCCCGACGTGGCCGTGTGCGTGCTGCGCTTCGCCAACATCCTGGGCCCGTACGCGGACTCCGCGCTCGCCGAGTACTTCTCGATGCCCGTCCTGCCCACGGTGATCGGCTTCGACCCGCGGCTGCAGTTCGTCCACGAGGAGGACGTGCTCGACGTGCTGCGGCTGGCCGCGCAGGAGCCGCGCCGCGGCACCCTCAACAGCGGTACCTTCAACATCGCCGGGGACGGTGTGCTGCTGCTCTCGCAGTGCGCGCGCCGCCTGGGCCGGCCGACGGTGCCGCTGGTCCTGCCCGCGGTGACCTGGGTGGGGGCGGCGCTGCGGGCCGTGGGGGTCACCGAGTTCTCACCGGAGCAGATCAGACTTCTCACGCACGGGCGGGTCGTGGAGACCACACAGATGCGGGAAGTGCTGGGATTCAAGCCCGTGTACACCACTGCGGAGACGTTCGCCGATTTCGCGCGCGGCCGGGGCGGCGGGCTGCTGCCGCCGGAGCGGGCGGCGCGCGCCGTGGACCGGGTCGCGGCCGTCTTGAACGTGGACGGGCCGAACGTCGGGGTTGCCGGAGCCGAAGAGGGAGCGCAGCGATAGTGGCGGACGCCAAGGTCATTCCGTTCGACGAGGACCGGCCGCGCCGGCGGGGCGCGGGGACGCGCAGGGTGCGGGCCGTGCCCGCGCCCGCGCCGGCCCCGGACGTCCTCGAGCCGGCCTCCGGGGCGGACCCGGAGGCGGCCGCGGACGGCGCATCCGGCGGCGCGCCCGGCCGGGCCGCCGGCGGTGACAGGCCGGCCTGGGACCGGCGGATCGCGGGCGGGCTGGCCTTCCTGCGGCGCCGTATCACCGGCGACTACGAGGTCGACGAGTTCGGGTACGACAAGGAGCTCACCGACCAGGTCCTGATGTCCTTGTTGCGCCCGCTGTTCGACAAGTACTTCCGGGTCGAGGTCAAGGGAATCGAGAACATCCCGGCCGAGGGCGGCGCGCTGATCGTGGCGAACCACTCCGGGACGCTGCCGCTGGACGGGCTGATGATGCAGGTGGCGGTGCACGACCACCACCCTGCGCAGCGGCACCTGCGGCTGCTGGCGGCGGACCTGGTGTTCATGCTGCCGGTGGTGAACGAGCTGGCGCGCAAGGCCGGGCACACCCTGGCCTGTTCGGAGGACGCGCAGCGGCTGCTGGAGGCGGGCGAGCTGGTCGGGGTCATGCCGGAGGGCTTCAAGGGGATAGGGAAGCCGTTCGGAGACCGGTACAAGCTCCAGCGGTTCGGGCGCGGCGGGTTCGTGTCGACGGCGCTGCGGGCGGGCACGCCGATCGTGCCGTGCTCGATCGTCGGCGCGGAGGAGATCTACCCGATGGTCGGCAACGCGAAGACGCTCGCGCGGCTGCTGGGCGTCCCGTACTTCCCGCTGACGCCGACGTTCCCGTGGCTGGGGCCGCTGGGGGCCGTACCGCTGCCGACGAAGTGGACGATCCAGTTCGGGGAGCCGATCGCGACGGACGGGTATCCGCCGGAGGCCGCGGAGGATCCGATGCTGATGTTCAACCTGACGGACGAGGTCCGCGAGCAGATCCAGCACACGCTCTACAAGCTGCTGGTGCAGCGCAGATCCGTCTTCTTCTGAGCGCTCTTCTGCTGAGTGCGTTCCGATCGGACGTGACGAGGTGCTCGGCCCCCGCGGGGACCGAGCACCTCGTCGTACGCCGTGCCCTTACTCGGTGTTCTCGGCCTTGAGGCCCAGGCCCGGGAGGAGGCCCGGGAGCAGGGGCGGCAGGGTGATCTCCGGCTGCGGCAGGGCCGGGGAGGCCGACGGCGCCGGGCTGCCCTGGCCCGCGGACGGGTGCAGGAGGTCGCCGGTGCCGCCGAGGAGGCCGCCCGGGGCCTGCGAGGGCCGGTCGCCGGACGCGGGCGGGGCGGCCGGGGCCTGGCTGCCCGCGGGTGCGGGTGCGCCCTGGCCCGGTGCGGACTGCTGCGTCCCGGCGGGCGCGCTCGGCTTGGCCGGCGTGCCCGATCCGCGGCTCTGCTCCGGGGCCTTGGGGAGCAGGGCCTGCAGGGGCGCCACGTCATCGTCTATGGCCTGGAACACCGACTCGACCTGTCCGCCCACGTCGGTGAGCTGGGCGGGGAGCTTCTGCCGGAGCTGTCCCCACGCGTCGCGGTGCGAGCGGGAGAACGTGGACAGCGTCTGGATCGGGCCGAGCGAGCCGTCCCTCTCGTAGGCCGCCTGCAGCAGCCGGTGGCCTTCGGAGGCGTCGTGCCGCATGCCGTCCAGGGCCCGGCGGATCGCGGTCAGCGATTCGTGGTCCAGGTGGCCGGTGCGGCCGCGCTCCATCAGCCGGCGCGCCTCGAACAGGCGGTTGGACGCCTGGTCGAGGTAGAGCTCGCCCCGGTCGGCGTCCTCGTCGGCCATGCCGAGCTTGAGGTCCTCCATGCCCCGCTTGACGGGGTAGAGGGTGTCACCGGGCAGGGCGTCCGTGCTGGCAGCGGCCACTCCGCTGAAGGCCCCCGCGGCCACACCCACGGTGAGGCCGCCTGCTGCGATGCCCTTGGACCAGCGGGTGCGGGGCCGCAATTTCCGGAGCGGGGCCGCCCGGTGGGCGCCGCGGCCGGCCCGCTGCTCGGGCAGCTGAGGGTCCGAGGCGGCACCGCCTCCGGCCCTCTCCTCCATCACCATGGCCTCCATGGCGGCCACGAGCTGGGCTCGTTGCACCACTTTGACCTCGGGGTCCAGCACCGGGCGCGGCAGCTCGCCGAGCACGCTCGCCAGGTCCAACAACCGTTCGTGGTCGGCAGGTTCGGCAGGTGCCTCGGACTGCTCGGCCGCCGGGTCCGGTTCGGAAAGGTCGGATGGGTTCCGATCCTCCAGGGCCTGGGCGAAGGCGTTCGCCCGCCGGTGCGGAGTCACGTTCGCGATCACTGGCGGCACCTCCTCTCGTCATGACGATCGACTCCCCAAGGTGTCCGGAAGGTTGCCTTCCTTGAGCACATCCACCCTTTCGAGTGAGCGGCTTCGGGCAGGGCGTGTCCACAGGGAGCCTGCATTCCGCACAACGAGCGGCGCGGCAGTTGGGTTACGGACGAAGGATGATCGGACCACAGCGTCATCGAGGGGTCACCGGTTGTGTGGATGGTGAGCGGTCGGGAGGGGTGGGGGGAGAGGAGCACCGGGGAGGCGGGAGGAGGGCGGGGCGGGGGCGCGGGGGCCGGCGGAGTCGGGAGGCGGTGAGGTCGGGAGGTCGGGAGCGTCAGCGGGCGTCTTCCGGCAGCAGGCGGGCCAGCGTGCGGACCGCGCGGTACTGGAGGGTCTTGATGGCGCCCTCGTTCTTCCCCATCACCCGGGCCGTCTCGGCGACCGACAGCCCCTGCAGGAAGCGCAGGGTCACGCACTCCTGCTGCTGGGGGTTGAGCTTGCGTACGGCTTCCAGCAGGGCCGCGTTGGAGAGCGATTCCAGGACCGAGTCCTCGGGGGACCGTTCCACCTCGTTGGCGTCCAGCATCTCGCCCGTGGTCACCTCCAGGCGGAAGCGGCTGGACTTGAAGTGGTCGGCGACCAGGTTGCGGGCGATCGTCACGAGCCAGGCGCCGAAGTCGCGGCCCTGCCAGGTGAAGGTGGAGATGCGGCGCAGCGCGCGCAGGAAGGTCTCGCTGGTGAGGTCCTCCGCGGTCGCCTTGCCGCCGACGCGGTAGTAGATGTACCGGTAGACCGTGTCGCTGTACTGGTCGTAGAGCCGGCCGAAGGCCTCGGCCTCGCCGGCCTGGGCCCGCTCGACCAGGTCCATCATGCGGGCCTGGTCGCTGTCCGCGGTGGGGCGGCGCGCGGCCGGTGCGCTCGTGCCGGTGGCGGCCGCGCCGCCCGCGCGGGCGCGTCTGCCCACCGTCGCTCCGCCGTCGGTCAGGGCATAGCAAGGACCGGCCGGGCCGAGGCCGGCAGCGGCGAAGGCGGGGACGGCGTACGCGGTGGGGACGAAGCCGCGCAGGTGGTCGAGGACCGTTGCGCGCAGCGTAGCCAGGCCCGAGGCGTCAACCCCGACAGGTGGGTACACGGGACTCCCAGAGGCAGAGCTTCCATCACGTGCAGTGCGAGACCGTTCACCCGTCGTGGCGACAGATGGGCGGCGGCATGCGTTTGAGGAGAATAACGCTTCGTACAGGCAGCACTACACCCAGTTGCTCAAATCACCGATTCCGACACTTCTGTTGCGTGTCGAAGGCATATTCGGTCGCAATTGGTGATCGCTTACTGATCGGTTGGGTACGCGGAATGGGCGCTTCCACGGTGGCTCGCGACCGAGTCGGGCAGGCGTGCGTGCCCTCCCGCACCTGCGGGTAAGGCTGGGGGAATGTCCGCCGGGCGGCGGGCCGACAGTGGTGCGCAGCGCGCCGGAAGGGCCCCGGCCTGCTCCGATGCAGGCGGCGGCCCGACTGCGGTACGGCCGGGGCTACTTGCGGCGGCGGTGCAGGGCGATGGCGGCGGCCGCGCCGCCCGCGATCGCGCCGACTCCGGCGGCCGCCGGAACGCCCACCTTCACGGCCTTGCGCCCGGTCCGATAGTCGCGCAGCCGCCAGTCGTGCGCCCGGGCATGCTTGCGCAGTTTTGTGTCGGGATTGATCGCGTACGGATGCCCGACCAGTGACAGCATCGGAATGTCGTTGTGCGAATCGGAGTACGCCGCGCAGCGCTCCAGGTCGAGGTTCTCGGCCGCGGCCAGCGCGCGCACCGCCTCCGCCTTCGCGGGGCCGTGCAGCGGCTCGCCGACGAGGCGGCCGGTGTAGACGCCGTCGACGGACTCGGCGACCGTTCCCAGCGCCCCGGTCAGGCCGAGCCGGCGGGCGATGATCGTGGCCGTCTCGACGGGCGCGGCCGTGACGAGCCAGACCTTCTGGCCGGCGTCGAGGTGGGCCTGGGCCAGGGCGCGGGTGCCCGGCCAGATCCGCTCGGCCATGTACTCGTCGTAGATCTCCTCGCCGATGGCCATCAGCTCGCTGACCTTGTGGCCCTTGACGATGGACAGGGCGCTGTCGCGGGCGTCCTGCATGTGCTCGGGGTCCTCGACGCCGGCGAGCCGGAACCAGGCCTGCTGCCAGGCGAAGCGGGCGAGCTCGCGGCGGCGGAAGAACTCCCGCTTGTACAGGCCGCGGCCGAAGTGGAAGATCGCCGCGCCCTGCATGACGGTGTTGTCGAGGTCGAAGAAGGCGGCCGCGAGGTCGTCGCCGGCGACCGGGAACTCCGGCTCGGCGGGGGTGGCGGGTGCGGTCGGCTCGGCGGGTTCCGCGGGGGCGGACGGCCTGGATGGCTCGGTCGGCGCAGGCAGGGGTGCGGCCTCCGCTTCGAGGCACTGCGCGGTCTTGCGGGCGGCCTCGGCCGAGGCCTCGCCTGCCAGCACGCTCCGCGCGGTCGCGGAGCGCCTACGGGGGGTGAGCCATCCCAGAGCGGCCATGACGCGAGCATAGCCATTGTGTTCGGGAGTTCCCGAACCGAAGGGATGCCGGGGGCGTGAACTCTTCGGTGCCGGGGTGTTACGGGGCGGCGCGCGAGAATGGGTGCATGAGCCCTTTGCTGCGTCGTAAGGAAAAGAAGCTGCCCGGCGAGCGGATGGTGACGCTGGTCGGCAAGCCGGGGTGCCACCTGTGCGAGGACGCGGAGGCGGTGGTGGAGAAGGTCTGTGCCGAGGTCGGGGCGCAGTGGGAGAAGAAGGACATCACCGAGGACGAGGAGCTCCACCGGCGCCATTGGGAGCAGATCCCGGTGGTACTGATCGACGGCGAGCAGCACACCTTCTGGAGGGTGAACCCGGAGCGGCTGCGGCGGGCGTTGGGGGGCTGAGCGCCGACCGGCTAGCATCGTGGGCGTTTTGTGGGGTCTCGGGGGCGTATTGATGAGGAGTGTGTACCGTTTTGCGCCCCACGGGATTTGAACGGGTTCGGCGTGTTGTGCGTTCCCGCCCCGCGCGCCCGGGGTGCGTGACCCCCATCACTTTGCACGGACAAAGCGGACACAATCTTTGTGCACGCGTTCACAAAGACATAGCCTGCTGTCGACGGGGCGGTCCAGGGACAAGTGGCCGCCCACAGCCCCGCTCATCCCGCAGGAGCATCGTGGCAACTGGCCGAACTCACCGACCGGCGACCCGCAGCCGAGGTATCCCCGAGGCCACCGTCGCCAGGCTTCCGCTGTACTTGCGCGCCCTGACCGCGCTCTCCGAGCGCTCGGTCCCCACGGTGTCCTCCGAAGAGCTCGCGGCGGCCGCCGGAGTGAACTCCGCCAAGCTCCGCAAGGACTTCTCCTACCTGGGCTCCTACGGCACCCGCGGTGTCGGCTACGACGTCGAGTACCTCGTCTATCAGATCTCCCGCGAGCTCGGCCTGACCCAGGACTGGCCCGTCGTCATCGTCGGCATCGGCAACCTCGGCGCGGCCCTCGCCAACTACGGCGGCTTCGCCTCCCGCGGCTTCCGCGTCGCGGCCCTCATCGACGCCGACCCGGCCATGGCCGGCAAGCCCGTCGCCGGGATGCCCGTCCAGCACACCGACGACCTCGAGAAGATCATCGAGGAGAACGGCGTCTCCATCGGCGTCATCGCCACCCCGGCCGGCGCCGCCCAGCAGGTCAGCGAGCGGCTGATCGCCGCGGGCGTCACCTCCATCCTCAACTTCGCGCCGACCGTGCTGTCCGTCCCGGACGGCGTCGACGTGCGCAAGGTCGACCTGTCGATCGAGCTGCAGATCCTCGCCTTCCACGAGCAGCGCAAGGCCGGCGAGGACACCGCGGCGCCCGCCGGTCCCGGCGAGGGCTCCTCCTCCGGCTCCGGTGCGGGCGCGGGCGCCGGTGCGGCTCCGGCCGCCGCCGTGCTGCCCCCGGCCTCCGGCCCCCGTAAGAACGGCCCCGAGGGCGACGTCCCGGCGGTGATGCCGGCATGAGCCTGCTCGTCGTAGGCCTGAGCCACCGCAGCGCGCCGGTCAGCGTGCTGGAGCGCGCCTCCCTGTCCGCGGACGCCAAGGTCAAGCTGCTGCACGACACCCTCGCCGCCGAGCCGGCGACGGAGGCGGCGGTGCTCGCCACGTGCAACCGCATCGAGCTGTACGCGGACGTGGACAAGTTCCACGCCGGTGTCGCCGAACTCTCCACGCTGCTGGCCCAGCACAGCGGAGTGGCTCTGGAGGAGCTCACTCCCTATCTGTACGTGCACTACGAGGACCGCGCCGTCCACCACCTCTTCTCGGTGGCCTGCGGCCTGGACTCGATGGTCGTCGGCGAGGGCCAGATCCTCGGCCAGATCAAGGACACCCTGGCCCTGGGCCAGGAGCTCCACACCGCCGGCCGGCTGCTCAACGACCTGTTCCAGCAGGCGCTGCGCGTCGGCAAGCGGGCGCACTCCGAGACCGGCATCGACCGGGCCGGGCAGTCGCTCGTCACCTTCGGCCTGGAGCAGCTGACCGCCGGGCGCGAGCCGGTGGAGTCCTGGGCCGCGGGCAAGCGGGCGCTGGTGATCGGCGCCGGCTCCATGTCCTCGCTGGCCGCCGCCACCCTGGCGCGCGTCGGCGTCGCCGAGGTCGTCGTGGCGAACCGGACCGCGGAGCGCGCGGACCGTTTGGTCGAAATTCTGGTTGCCTCAGGCACAGGGGTGGCCGCCCGGGCCGTGCCCATGGCCGGTGTCGCCGACGAGCTGACACGAGTCGACGTCGTCGTCTCCTGTACGGGCGCCACCGGACTGGTGCTGACCGGCGACGAGATCGCCGCGGCCGTCGACGGCGCGGTCGCCGAGGAATCGGCCGCCGCGGCCGCAGCAGTCGACTCCGCCGCCGGGCCCGCGCTCGACGGGCTCGACCCCGAGGTCGTCGCACGGCTCGCCGCGGTGGCCGCCGCCGGCGGGCGCCTCGCCGACCTCGGCGGCGCCCGCACCATCAGCGCCACCGTCGCCGCCGGTGACGGCTGCCCCGCCGACGCCCCGGCCACCGCGGCCACCGCCGCCGCCGGCCGCGCCGCGCTCACCGGGGTCGACGCCACCTCCCTGGAACTGCACGGCACCTGGGCCGACCAGGGCGAGGCCGCCGCCCACCGCCAGCCCCGCAAGGACACCGCCGCCGGCGCCCGCGGCCGCACCGACGGTGCGCCCGTACGCCTGGCCCTGCTGGACCTGGCCATGCCGCGCGACATCGACGCCGCCGCCCACCGGATCCCCGGCGTGCGCCTCGTCGACATCGAGTCGCTCGCGGAAGCCTCCGCCGACGCGCCGATGGCCGCCGACGTGGACGCCGTACGCGGCATAGTCGCCGACGAGGTGGCCGCCTTCGGCGCCGCCCAGCGCGCCGCCCACATCACGCCGACCGTCGTCGCCCTGCGCGCGATGGCCGCCGAGGTCGTCGCCATGGAGGTCGCCCGCCTCGACGGCCGCCTGCCCGAACTCGACCAGCGGCAGCGCGCCGAGGTCACCCAGACCGTACGGCGCGTGGTGGACAAGCTGCTCCACGCGCCCACCGTGCGCGTCAAGCAGCTCGCCAGCGAGCCCGGCGGCGCCGGCTACGCCGAAGCGCTGCGCGAACTCTTCGACCTCGACCCGCAGACGGTGGCCTCCGTCAGCCGGGCCGACCATGACCACGACCCAGGACGGGCCTCATGAATTCACGTTCCGACCAGCCCCTCCGGCTCGGCACGCGGCGCAGCAAGCTGGCGATGTCCCAGTCCGGGCACGTCGCCGACGCGGTCCGCGCCGTCACCGGCCGGCCCGTCGAGCTCGTGGAGATCACCACCTACGGCGACGTCTCCCGCGAGAACCTCGCGCAGATCGGCGGCACCGGCGTGTTCGTCACCGCCCTGCGCGAGGCGCTGCTGCGCGGCGAGGTCGACTTCGCGGTGCACTCGCTGAAGGACCTGCCGACCGCGCAGCCCGAGGAGCTCGTGATCGCGGCCATGCCGCTGCGCGAGGACCCGCGCGACGCGCTCGTCGCCCGCGACGGCCTGACCTTCGAGCAGCTGCCCGACGGCGCCCGCATCGGCACCGGTTCGCCGCGCCGCACGGCGCAGCTGCACCACTACGCGCGCGCCCTCGGCAAGCGCATCGAGACCGTCGCCATCCGGGGGAACGTCGACACCCGGATCGGCTACGTGCGCGACGGCGAACTCGACGCCGTCGTGCTCGCCGCCGCCGGACTGAACCGGATCGGCCGCAGCGACGAGGTCACCGACCACCTGTCGGTCGACAACGTGCTGCCCGCTCCCGGTCAGGGCGCCCTGGCCGTCGAGTGCCTCGCCTCCGACGAAGACCTCGTCGCGGCGCTCGGGCAGCTCGACGACCCGCACACCCGGGCCGCCGTGACCGCCGAGCGGTCCCTGCTCGCCGCCCTGGAGGCAGGCTGCAGTGCGCCCGTGGGCGCGCTGGCCGATCTTCTGGCCGACGGCCAGATTGTCAATGAAATGCGCCTGCGCGGCGTCGTCGGAACCCTCGACGGCGCGACGCTCGTGCAGCTGTCCACCACCGGTCCCGTGCCCCAGTCGTACGACGAGGCCATGGCGCTCGGCCGCGAACTCGCGGACGAGATGCTGGCCAAGGGCGCGGCCGGTCTGATGGGGGAGCGATCGCTTTGAACCCCTCACGTCCGACCACCACCTCCGCTCTTCCGGTCGCCGCCACCGGGCACGGGCACGTCACCTTCCTCGGTGCCGGCCCCGGTGACCCGGGTCTGCTGACGCTGCGGGCCGTCGAGGCGCTCGCCGCCGCGGACGTACTGATCGCGGAGCCCGAGGTGCTCGAGGTCGTACGCACGCACACGCGTGCGGGAGTGGACACGCCGCAGCTGACGATCGCTGACGAGGCGTCAGCGGCCGCCGGTGTTCCGGTGATCCGGGATGCGAGCAATCTTGTCATGGAGGCCGCGCGGTCCGGCAGGCGGGTCGTGCGTGCCGTCACCGGCGACCCCGGGCTCGACGGGAACGCCGCCTCCGAGATGCTCGTCTGCGCGAACGAGGGCATCCCCTTCGAGGTGGTGCCCGGTGTCGCGACCGCCGTCGGCGTGCCCGCGTACGCGGGTGTGCCGCTGCGCGGCGAGCAGGGCGCGGACGTGCGGTTCGTCGACGCCCGGACGGCCTCGGCGCGGTGCTGGAGCGAGGTCGGTACGAGCACGGGCGTCGTGGTCGTCTCCGCGACGCTGGAGACCGTGCCGGGTGCGTGCGCGGAGCTGGTCGCCGCCGGGCGCGCCGCCGACACGCCGCTGACCGTGACCGTGGCCGGTACGACGACGCGGCAGCGGACGTGGAACGCCACGCTCGGCACGATCGCCCAGGTCTTCAAGCAGGGCAAGGTCCTGCCCTCGCCCGAGGGCGCCCGCCCCGTGATAGCCGTGGTCGGCGATCAGGGGGCCACGGCCGGGCGGCGCGAGGAGCTGGCCTGGTTCGAGTCGAAGCCGCTGTTCGGGTGGCGGGTGCTCGTGCCGCGCACCAAGGAGCAGGCCGCCTCGCTCTCCGACCAGCTGCGTTCGTACGGCGCGGTCCCGCACGAGGTGCCGACCATCGCCGTGGAGCCGCCGCGCACGCCGCAGCAGATGGAGCGCGCGGTCAAGGGCCTGGTGACGGGCCGGTACGAGTGGATCGCCTTCACCTCGGTGAACGCGGTCAAGGCGGTCCGCGAGAAGTTCGAGGAGTACGGGCTCGACGCCCGGGCCTTCGCGGGCATCAAGGTCGCCGCGGTGGGCGAGCAGACCGCCGCCGCGCTGGTGGAGTTCGGCGTGAAGCCGGATCTCGTCCCGAGCGGTGAACAGTCCGCGGCCGGGCTGCTGGAGGACTGGCCGCCGTACGACCCGGTCTTCGACCCGATCGACCGCGTCTTCCTCCCACGGGCGGACATCGCGACGGAGACGCTGGTGGCGGGCCTGATAGAGCTGGGCTGGGAGGTCGACGACGTCACGGCCTACCGGACCGTGCGGGCCTCGCCGCCGCCGGCGGACACGCGCGAGGCGATCAAGGGCGGCGGCTTCGACGCGGTGCTCTTCACGTCGAGCTCGACGGTTCGCAACCTGGTCGGCATCGCGGGCAAGCCGCACAACGTGACGGTGATCGCCTGTATCGGGCCGGCCACGGCGAAGACGGCGGAGGAGCACGGCCTCCGCGTGGACGTCCTGTCCCCCGAGCCGAGCGTGAGCAAGCTGGCCGAAGCCCTGGCGGAGTACGGCGCGGCGCGCCGCGAGGCCGCCAAGGAGGCCGGCGAGTCGGTCTCCCGCCCGAGCGAACGCCGCCCGGGCGCCCGCCGCCGCCGCACCACCTAGCCCCGGGCCGGTTCCCTGGGGCTCTGCCCGAGGGACCCCGGCTCCGCCGCCTCCCGGGGGCTCCGCCCGAGGGACCCCGGCTCCGCCGCCTCCCGGGGGCTCCGCCCGAGGGACCCCGGCTCCGCCCGAGGGACCCCGGCTCCGCCCGAGGGACCCCGGCTCCGCCGGGCACCGGGCTCTGCCCGGACCCGCGCCTCAATCGCCGGCGAGGCTGGTTTTGCCGGACCCCCGGCTCCGAAGCCCACCCCCCGCTGTCGTAGCGGGGGGTGGGCTTTTTCAGCCTCGCCGGCGTTTGAGGCGCGGGGTCTGGGGCGGCGCCCAAGGAACCCGGCTCCGCCGGGCACCGGGCTCTGCCCGGACCCGCGCCTCAATCGCCGGC
>NZ_JBEYXK010000127.1:0-17469 GCF_040645035.1 Streptomyces sp. NPDC046876
CGCGCCCCCCCGGGCGGGGGGGCCCCCCGGGGGGGGGCGCGGCCCGCCCCCCTCGCCGCGGGCCCCCCCCGGGGGGCCCCCCCCCCCCGGGCCGGCCGCACGGGACTCCGGCCGAGCCACAAGCCGGTCCCCGGCCCACCGGCGCCATCCGCCCCGCGCCCCCGACCGGCGCCACCGGCCGCCGGCCCATCCCCCGACCGGCGCCACCGGTTCACCGGCCCCACACGGATCCCCCGGGACCCACCCCGCCCCACCCCGACCGCACCACGGGAGCCCCGCCATGCCGCACCCCGCCCAGCCGGCCGCGCCGCCACGCGTCGCGCCTGCGCGGACCGCCCCGTACGTGCTGGTCCGCACCACCGTTGCCGCGCATCCCGCGGAGCCGGCCGAGGCCGCGCGGGTGCGCACGCTGATCGCCCGGCTCGCCGGCCTCGCCGCCCGTGAGGCCGCGTTACGGCCCGCCCTGTGCGACGACCTGTTCGCCTCCCGGGGCGGCCACCCGGAGGAGTTCCACCGCCAGGTGGTGCTCCCGCTGCGCCGCGCCCTGCACAACGGCCGCAGCCCCCGCCCGGCCCTGCTGGCCCGGCTCGGTGACCTGCCCGCCCGCGTGCCGCGGCTCGGCGACTGGCTCGCCCTGCACGAGAGCCGGGCAGCCGTCCTCGCTGGTCTGGCCGAGGCCACCCCGGCCGCGCTGGCCGCCGAGCGCGCCGCGCTCGCGGAACTCTGCCGCTCCCCCGGCTTCGCCCGGGCCGTCGCCCTCACCAGTGCCGACCTGCTGCGCGCCGTGTCCCGGGCGGCCCGGGAGGAGGGCGGGCGCCGCGCCCGCAAGGAGGAGCCCTCGGTGCTGCGGCACGCGCTGAGGGCCAGCACCAAGACCAGCCCGCTGTCCTGGTTCACCGCCGTCGGCTGGTCGGACGGTACGGCCACCACGGCTGCCCGGGCCACGGAGGACACTCCCGCCGCCCCTGACGGGACCGTGCACGACACGGCCGCCGCCGACGAGACCACCCGACCCCGTCCGTCCGTGCCGCTGACCGACCCGGTGCCGCCGGCTGCCACGGTTTCGCCGGTCGGCCCGGTCCCGCCGGTGGGTCAGACGCCCGCCGCGGGCCCGACGCCGGCGGCGGCCCTGGTTCCGCCGGTGAGCGCAGACTCGCCGGTGGGGCCGGTGCCGCCGGCTGCCTCGGGGCCGTCGGCGGACGCCATTTCGCCGACTGGCCCGGTACCGGCGGTGGAGCCGGTACCGCCGTCCGCCTCCGTGCCCTCGGCGGAGGCAGTTTGGCCGGAGGGCCCGCCACCGCTGGCCGGCCCGGTGCCGCCGAGGGGCACGATGCCAGCGGCCGGCCCGGTACCGGAGGTGGAGCCGGTGCCGTCGGCCGCCTCGGGGCCGTCGGCGGACGCCGTTGCGCCGACCGGTACGGCTCCGCTGGTCGGTCCGGGGCCGGCTGGGGGCACGGTTCTGCCGGTGGGGTCGGGGGCGGCCGGGGCCGGGCTGCGGGGTGTCGTGCGGGAGAACCGGGCCCTGGTCGCGGCGCTCTCCGCCGCGCTGCTCGACGAACCGCGGCGCCGCCGCGCGCTGCCGCACCGGCTGACGAGCAGCGCCCGGCCCACCGCCGACGGCCGGGCCCGGTACGTCCGGGACCGGACGGTGTTCGCGGGCGGCCGGTACCTCGTCACCCACGAGGAGGAGCTCGAGCTCGCCGCCCGCCCCGCCCTGGCCTCCCTCACGGGGATCGCTGCCACGCCCGCACCGCTCGACGCACTGGCCGCCCGGCTCGCCCCGGTCCTCGGCCGGCCGGCAGCGGATCCCGAGGTCGGCCGGTTCGTCGGCCGGCTCGCCGACAGCGGACTACTGGTGCCCGTCGAACCCGTGGCCCCGCAGGACCCGGCCCCCTTGCGCGCCCTGGCCCGATGGCTGCGCCAATGGCCAGAGGACACCGGCCTGGCCGACCGGATCGACCGGCTCGCCGCCGACACCGCCCGGTTCGCCCACGCCCGCGCCGAGGCGCGGCCCGGCCTGCTCGACGGCCTCGCGGAGCGCTGGCGCGCCCTGCTGGCCGATGCCGGCCGGCCCGTCCCGGCCGACGCGGCTCCGCTGAACGTCCTGTCCGAGGACGTGGTCGCGGCCGGGCCGGCGCCGGCGGAGCCCGGGGTACGCGGCGACGGCCGCCCGGCAACGGCCTCCGCCGGATCGCTGAGCCGCGCCGACCGGGACGCCCTCGGCGAAGTGGCGGGCCTGGCCGAGCTGTTCGACCTGGGGCACTGGATGCGGCGGGCCGCGCTGGAGCGCTTCGTCGCCCGATACGGGCCCGGCGGGACCTGCCCCGCCGCTTGGGAGTTCGGCGCCGACACCGCCGCCGCGTGGGAGGAGGCCGCACACCTCGCCGGCCGCCCCTCCGGTGATCCCGGTCTCTCGGAGGAGCTCGGTCGACTTGCCCGGCTCCGGGAGGAGTTCGTCCGGCAGGTACGGGCCGGCGCGCCGGCCGGGCCGGCGCAAGAGGTGGTGCTGCCCCGCGACGCCGTGTGCGGGCTCGCCGCGCGACTGCCCGGCTGGACCGCCGCCCGCCCCCTCAGCTACTCCTGGTTCGTCCAGCGCGCCGTGCCGGCCGGCCGGGTGGGCGGCGACGGCGACGGCGACGACGGCGAGGGCGACGGCGACGACCTGCTCTGCGTCAACCACGTCTACGGCGGCTGGGGCCGCTTCACCAGCCGCTTCCTCGACGACCTCCCCCCGGGCGCCGCCGCCGAGGTGGCCCGCGAGATCCGCCGCGGCCTCGGCGACGGCGCCCGCGCCGCGCAGATCCGGCCGGTGGGCGGCTTCAACGCCAACCTCCACCCGCTCCTGACCGGCGAGGAGCTCGGACCCGACCGCTACTGGTCCGCCCTCGCCGAGGCCGACCTGGAGCTGGCCCACGAGCCGGCCTCCGACCAGCTCCGGCTGCGGCTGCGGGCCACCGGCGAGCCCCTCGACGTGCTCTACCTCGGCTTCCTCGCCCCGGTCATGCTCCCGCAGCGCCTCGCGCCGTTCCTCTGCGACCACCCCGGCGGCGTGGTCGACTTCCGGCCGCTGCTGCCCCGCCGCGCCGTGGCCGCCCCCGGCGGCGAGGTGGTCACCACCCCGCGGCTGCGCCACCGGCACCTGGTGCTCGCCCGGCGGCGCTGGCACCTGCCCGAGGGGGTGCTCGCCGCGCTGCGGGCCGAGCTCGCCGCCGACCCAGGCGAGGTTCCGGCCGCTGCCGCGGCCCGCTGGCGGGCGCTGCTGGGCCTGCCCGAGCAGCTGTTCCTCCACCCGGTTCCCGAGCCGCCGGCAGGCCGGGCCGTGGAGGACTTCGTACGCAGCCTGCGCGCACCGAAACCGCAGGCCCTCGACCTGGGCAGCGCCCTGCACCTGCGCTGCCTCGCCGGCTGGCTGGCCCGCCATCCGCGCGGCGTGGTGCTGGAGGAGGCGCTGCCCGTGTTCGGGGGCCGGGGGCAGCGCGCCCGCGCCGTGGAACTGGTCGCCGAGACCTACCGCCCGGCGCGCCCCGCCCCGCCCGTCGACCGCCGAGGAGGCATCCGATGAACGCCCCGGTCACCGCCCCGGCCACCGGCCCGGACCCCGCCGCCCTCGACGTCGTCGTACGGCACTACGAACCGGTCAAGGCGCCCCTGCTGCGCGAGGCGGTGCTGCCGCTCGCCCGGCGGGCAGCAGCGGACGGGCTGACCGTCCACGTCGAACGCCACTGGCTGTACGGGCCGCACCTGAGGCTACGGCTGCGCGGCGCGCCGGGAGCGGTGGCCGCCGCGGCCGAGCGGACCGCCGCCGCGCTGCGCGCCCATGTGGCCGTACACCCCTCGCGGGCCGCGGTCGACGAGCGGGAGCTGCTGGCGCAGGCGGCGTCGGCGGGCCGGGCGGAGCTGGTCCCTCCGCCGTACGGTCCGCTCGTACCGGACAACACGGTGCGGGTGGAGCCGGTGGACCGGAGCTCCCTGGAGGCGCTGATCGGCCCGGACGGGGTGCGGCTGCGCGAAGACCTGCTGGCCCTGGGCCTGCCCGCGCTCGAGGCGGGCACCGCCTTCCTCGGCGGGCGCCAGGACGCCTCCGCGGCCCGGGTCGAGCTCGTGGTGGCGGCCCTTGCCGCCCATGCGGCCGCGCACCCCGCGGGCCTGGTCGGCGGCCACTACTCGTACGTCTCCCACCTGGAGGACTTCCTCCTCCACGACGATCCCGACGGCCGGCTGCGTGCGGCCTTCGAGCGTCGCTGGGAGGCCGCGGGCGAGGGGATCTCCCGGCTGGTCGGCCGGATCGCGGGCCGCGGTGCGGGCGGCGGTGCGGACGGCTGGGAACGGGCCTGGGCCGACTGGTCCGCCGAGGCGTGGCGGACCGCGGAGGAACGGTTCACCGCGGGCGCGGACCTCGGCGGCGACTCCGGGGAGTACCGGGACCGGGCCGCGGCGCTGGGCGACCCGGCCACCGCCGCGCGCTGGGACCGGGACCTGCGGACCGGGTACAGCGACTTCCACCGGCGGCTGCACCGCTCCGATCCGCGGGGCACGATGTTCAGCCGACCCGAGTACGTGGTCCACCGGGCCTGTACGAACGGGCTGTACCGGCTCTTCGCGATCTGCGACGTCCGGCCCGTGGAGCGCTATCTGGCCGCCCACCTGGTGGTGAGGAGCGTGCCGGGTCTCACGGGGCACCGGTGGCAGACGCACCTCGACGAGGTCATCGCCGCCGTGGAGGGGACGCCGTGACCGCCGCCGCCGAGCCGACGCGCCTGCGGCTGCGGCTGCGGCCCGGGGTGGCGGTCACCCCGCTGCGGGCCGGGCTGCACCTGCGCGGCCGGGACGGGAGCGTGACGCTGGAGGGCAGCCGCGCCCTGCCGGCCCTGTGGGAGCTGCTGTCCGAGCGGCTGGGCCACGGGCCGGCGGACGGCGGGGCCGTGTCCGGCCGCCCCCTCGATCCGGCCGACCCGCGGGTCGGGGCCGCGCTCGACGCGCTGACCGCGCAGCTGCGCACGCACGGCCTGCTCACGGAACACCCGGCGGACGCCGGCGAACCCCCCGCCTGGCTGGCCGCGTCCACGCCCCGACCCGGACCCGCGGCGGAGGCCCTGGCCGCCGCCCGCCCGGTGGTCACTGCGGCCGACCCGGAGGGTCCCCTCGCCGCGGCACTGCTGCGCGCCTTGAGCCGTGCCGGGGCCCGCCCCGAGTTCCGGTGCGACCCCGGCCTGCCGCCCGGACGGGCGGTGGCCACGGCCGGGACTCCCCCGGTGGCCGTGGCCGTCGCCCACACCGCCGACGGCGGCTTCGTCACCTCCCCGGCGACACCGGAGCGGGCCCATGCGGATGCCGCTGCTGTGACCGCCTCGATCGCCGCGGCGGGCGCCCTGTCGTCCGGCGTCGCGTCCGACGCCCGCCAGAGCGCCGTGGCCGGTGCCGCGGCGGTACCGGGCGGGTCGGGAGCACCGGACGCGAACACCGCCGTGCGGGCCGGCGCCGGTACCCGCGGCGGGGCGTGCCGCGACTCCGGTCTGCCGCCCGGGCCGGCGGTGGCCGCCGGAACTCCGTACGCGGTCGAAGCGGTGGTCCACACCGTCCACGGCGACCTCGCCACGGCTGCGGACACGCCTGAACCTGAACAGGAACACGTGCACATCGCCGAGATGGCCGCCGCCGCGATCGCCGAGTCGCGCGCCGCGACGGCCGCCGAGCCGCCCCACGCCCCGTCCGCCACCCGGCGAACCGCCGATGCCGCTGCCGCGGCGGGCGCCCTGTCGTCCGGCGTCGCGTCCGACGCCCGCCAGGGCGCCGTTGTCGATGCCGCGGCGGTACCGGTGGCCCCCGCACAGGGCTGCCGCGACTCCGGCCTGCCGCCCGGCCCGGCGGCAGGCGCCGCCGGAACTCCGCCCGCGGCCGTAGCCGCGGTCCGCACCGCCGACGGCGACCTCGTCACGGCCTCGGCCACGCCTGAACAGAACCATGCGCCCATCGCCGATGTGGCCGCTGCCGATGGCGCGCCGCCGACCGCGACGGTGTCGGGCGGGCCTGGGACCCCCGGCGGACCGGGATGGCCGGACATGGTCGCGGTGGCGTACACCGCGGCCTCCGGCGCACCGGGGCAAGCGCATGCCGATGCCGCTGCCCCGTCAGCCGCGGCGGTAGCGGGCGGGACGGGGGTGTCGGCTGCGCTGACCGCCCTGCTGGCCGGCGCCGCTGCGCAGCGGCTGCTGTGTGACGTGGCCGGGCTGCCCGATCCGGCCGAGCCGGAGGACGATCCGCGGCTGCTGCCCGGCCTGCCCGCCGTCCTCATCGCCGAAGCGCGGCCGCCGCAGGCCTCGTACCACCCGTGGCTCGGCGGGCCGGCCGACCCGGCGGGTCCCCCGGTGCCGCCTGCCGCCGATCTGGCGGGGGCCCTGCGCCGTATCGGGGCGCTGGGCGATCCGTACCTGGGGGTGCTCGATGCGCCGCTGCCGGGCGGGCTGCCGCAGCTGCCCGCGGCGCTCGCGGCCTGCCGCACCCCGGCAGGGCCGCTGGTGGCGGGTGCTCCCCGCGCGGACCTGGCCCGCCTCTCCGCGGCGTGCCGCGCGGCCGAACTGCATCTGGCCGACGGGATGTCGGGGCCGGTGGCGGTCGGTGCCGGGCCCGCGCACGCCCTGGGGCGGGCCCTGCGCCGGGCCGCGCTCGCCGCCGAGGACCGTTCCGGTCCCTGGGTCGGGCTGCGCGACGAGGAATGGGCGGGGCATCCGCAGGCCCGCCACTGGTGGACCGTCCTGACCCGGCACATGGCACGTCCGGCGCGTATGGCCGTCCGGCGGTTGGGGGCGGAGGAGGTCTATCTGGCCGTCGTACGGGAGTCCGCGCCGCGGCCCGGTGCGCGCGGCACGGCGGGAGTGACGGCTCGCGCGGTGGAGGCCACGCCCGCCGACGCGGCTGCGCTGGCCGCGCTCGGGGCGGTCACCCGGGCCATGGCCGCCGAGCACGGCCCGGCCGGGGCCGCGCACACCGTGTTCAGCGGGGCCGAGGCCCCGCTCGCCGCGGCGGGGATCAGCCCGGTGGCCTGGGCGGACGAGGGGTGGACCGACCACTGGCTTGCGGGGATCGCGCAGCGGGAGCCGGGGCTGTGCGCGGCTCTGGCGCGGCTGACGGGCCTTCGCGCCGAGCCGTGGCGGCCGGAGGACGCCCGCCCTGCGGCCGGCGCGGGCACCGGCTCCGCCGGGCGGGTCGGGGCGGCGCTGCGCGCCTGCGGCTTCCCCGTCCTGGCCTGGACGGGAGACCCGCGATGAGGGCGACGGCAACGAGAGGAGCAGCGATGGACACCACGGCCCCGGACGGGGCGGCGGCCGACACGACCGCCGCCGACGGCGCGGGGTCGGGGCATCCGGGTGACGGCGGTCCGCCCGTGCTGGATGTGGCGGCGGCGCTGGCCTTCAGGGACGGCGCTGCCGTGGTCCACCTCGGCTCCTGGACCCTGGAGGCGGCGGAGCGGCTCAGCCGGCATGCGCTGGCCCATCCCGTACGGCTCGTGCCGGTCCGGGAGGACGGGGCGTTGACCGTGGTCGGGCCCGTGCTGGAACCCGGGGCGCGGGCCTGCCTGGTGTGCACCGAGTACCAGCGGTTGGCCACCGCGGGCGGCCGGGTGCCGTGGCAGAGTCCCCGGCTGGCGCTCGGAGGCATCGGTACGCCGGCCCTGGCGGACGCGGCCCTGCTGCTCGCGGCCGAGCTGCTGGAGGCCGAACCTGGCGCTGCCGCCGAAGCCGGTGGCGTCGGCGAAGCGGCGCCAGGCGAACCCGGCTCCGCCGGGCACCGGGCTCCGCCCGGACCCGCGCCTCAAACGCCGGCGAGGCCGGAAATGCCGGACCTGGGACGGCCGCATCCGGTCGGCGCGGCCCCCGACACCGGCGGCGCCGCCGAAACCGAACCAGGCAACCCCCGCTCCACCAGCCACCCGGCTCCACCCGGACCCCCGCCTCAAACCCCGACGAGGCCGGAAACGCCGGACCCGGGACGGCCGCATCCGGTCGGCGCGGCCCCCGACACCGGCGGCGTCGCCGAAACCGAACCAGGCAACCCCCGCTCCACCAGCCACCCGGCTCCACCCGGACCCGCGCCTCAAACGCCGGCGAGGCCGGAAATGCCGGACCCGGGACGGCCGCATCCGGTCGGCGCGGCCCCCGACACCGGCGGCGCCGCCGAAACCGAGCCGGGCGGCTCCCGCTCCGCCGGGCGGCCAGGGGCCGTCGGTGCGGAGTCCGGGGTCGAAACGGGCGCCACCGTGCACCTCGTCCAGGGGAACCGGGCCACCTGGTCCACCCACCGCGTCCGCCCGGTCGGCGGGTGCCCGGTGTGCCGGCCGCTGCCGGCGGACTCCGCCGACGCGGCCCGCATCGCGGCCACGCCCCGGCCGCTGCCCGACCCCTCGGTGCTGCGCGGCCCCAACGACCGTACGGCCGAGGACCGGTTGCGGGCCGAGCTGTACGACGAGCGCTTCGGACCGGTGCGCCGCCTCTTCCGCACCGAGGACTCCGCCTTCGCGCTCACCACGGCCTGGGTGACGGACGGCCGCCTCCTCGACGACGGCGGGTACGGGCGCTCCGCGGACTTCGCATCGAGTGAGCGCGTGGCGTTGTTCGAGGCCGTGGAGCGGCTGGCCGGGATGCGGCCGATGGGCCGCCGGAGCGTTCTGCGCGCGTCCTTCGCGCAGTTGGGCCCGGAGGCCGCCGTGGACCCGGTCCGGCTGGGTCTGCCCGATCCGGCCCACCACGGGCACCCCGCGTCCCGTACCGTCCCGTACCACCCGGACCTGGAACTGGAGTGGGTGTACGGCTGGTCGCTCACCGCGGGCCGGGCCCGGGCCGTACCCGAGCACGTGGCGTACTGGGACGTGCCGGAGCAGGGCCCGGACCGCCGCCGGACCCGGGTGGTGTACGAGTCCTCGAATGGCTGCGGGCTCGGCAACAGCCCCCAGGAGGCCGCCCTGTACGGGCTGTTCGAGGTGGCGGAGCGGGACGCCTTCCTGATGGCCTGGTACGCGCGCACGCCGCTGCCCGGTGTCGCGGTGCCCGACGACGACCCGCTGGTGGCCGCCCTGGCCGCGCGCGCCGAGTTGCTGGGGTACCGGCTGACCCTGCTGGACGCCACCAATGACCTCGGCATCCCGGCGGTGGTCGCCCTGTGCCGTTACGGGGGGAACCACCGCGACGCCCCTCGGGCCTTCCTGGCCGCCGGGGCCCACCACGATCCGCGGGCCGCGATCCGCTCGGCGGTGGCGGAGGTCGTCACCAACGTCCAGGACGCCGCGCACCGGCCCGCCGGACCGGGCGGGCCCCGCGACCCGGAGCGGCTGCGGCCCATGCTGGAGCGCCCGGAGCTGGTGGTCGACCTCGACGACCACGTGGGCCTGAACGCGTTGCCGCAGGCGCAGCCACGGCTGGAGTTCCTGTTCGCCGACACGCCGCGAGCCCCGTGGCAGGAGCGGTGGCCGGGCGCGCCCGCCCCGGTGGCCGACCTGACCCGGCTGCTGTCGGAGACGGTGGGGCGGCTGGCCGCGGAGGGGCTGGAGGTGGTCGTGGTGACGCAGGACGAGGCCGACATCCGGGACCGGCTGGGCCTGCACTGCGCCAAGGTGGTCGTGCCCGGCACCCTCCCGATGACGTTCGGGCACGTCAACCGCCGCACGCTCGGGCTGCCGCGGCTGCTGGAGGTGCCCCACCGGCTGGGACGGACCGCCCGCCCGCTCCGCCACGACGAACTCGCCCTGTACCCGCACCCGTTCCCGTGAGGATCCGATGACCGATCTTGCGAACCCCTCCCCGTCCCCGGTCCCACTCCCGTCCTCGGTCCCGTCGACCCCGCTCGCCGCCCCGTCCGCGGCCCCGGCGGGCGGCTGGCAGAGCCTGCACCTGGCGCTGCACACCGGCGGCGCGGACACCGACGCCTTCGTCACCGGCGTGCTCGCGCCGCTGATGGACGCCCGGTACGGGCCGGGGGCCGGTGCCTGGTTCTTCATCCGCCACGGCGAGGGCGGACCCCACCTGCGGATCAGGTTCCGCCGCACCGAGGCCGACGGCGAACCGGCGGCGCACGCCGCGGGGTGCGGGGCGCCGGGCGCCGAATCGGCCGCACTCGCCTCGGAGCTCGGGCCGGCGGCCGCCCGCCTCACCCCCGCCCCCGGCCCCTGGCCCGGCCGGCACGGCGAGGTGCGGGCGGTGCCGTACGAGCCCGAGACCGAGCGCTACGGGGGTCCGGCGGCGCTCCCGCCGGCCGAGGATGTGTTCGTGCACTCCACGCGTACGGCCGTCGCCGCGCTGCGCGCCGTGCCCGGCCGGGCGGACCGGCTGCCGCTCGCCCTGGACCTCGCCCACGCCACCGCGTACGCGCTGGGCCTCGACGAGCTGGCCGCCGCGGGCTGGCTGCGCCGGCACGCGGCGTCCTGGCGCTGGGTGACCGAGGTGCGGCCGCTGCCCGGGGCCGCCGTCCACACCCGCGTCAACACCGTGTTCGCCGGCCAGCGGGAGACCCTCGCACGGCGGGCCCGAGCCGTCCGCGCCGGGCTCGACGACGGCACCGCCGCGTCCTGGCTCGCGGACTGGACCCGGCAGGTGCGCGCCGCCGACGCGCGGATACGGGCCGTCGTTCCCGCCGACCGGCCGGGGGCGCCGGAGCGGCTGGACCGCCGGCTGTGGGTGTGGGCGTCCCAACTCCACATGTTGTTCAACCGGTTGGGTGTGACGCCGGACGAGGAGCGGGCGGTCTGCCGGCTCGCGGGCCGGGCCCTGCTGGAGACCGGGGACGCGGGCGGCTTCTTCGAGGCGGGGGCCGGTGCGGCGGACTACCGGTACCTGGAGCGGAGCAAGTTCCAGATCGGCCGGGCCGAGGACACCGCCGTACGCCACATCGCCCGCCCCGCGGAGCCGGCCGGCCACCGTCCCGACGGCGAACGCCCGCTGCCCGCGGCCCCGTTGCCCGGGCTGCCGCTCGGCGAGGCGCTGCGCCGCCGCCGCTCGGCGCGCGGCGAGCTGCGGGGGCCCCTCACCGCGCAGGAGCTGGGCGGGGTGCTGTGGCACGCCCTCGCGCCGGGCGGCGTGTCCCGGCAGCCGCTCGCCGACGGGACGCAGCGCGTGCTCGGCCACCGCCCGTACCCGAGTGCGGGCGCCCTGTACAGCGTCCGGGTGCGGCTGCTGGCGCTCGCCGTGGCGGGACTGCCCGCGGGCACCTACCACTGCCTGCCGGAGCGGCGGTCCCTGGTACCGCTGGGGCCCGCTCCGGAGCTCGACGCGCTCAAGGCACTGTCCTCGTACCTCTCGCGCCCGGCGGAGGATCCCGACGCGGTCGGGATCGACGAGGCGCCGGCCGTCCTTGCCGTCCACCTGGACCTCGGGCTGCTGCGCCGCCGCTACGGGCTGCGGGCGCTGCGGCTGGGCCTGCTGGAGGCCGGGCACCTGACGCAGACGCTCCAGCTCACGGCGGGTGCGTACGGGCTGGCCACGATCCCGCTCGGCGGCCTGCACGACGACCTGGCGCACGAGCTGCTGGGCCTGGACGACCTCGACGAGCCGGTCCAGTACCTGCTGCCGCTCGGCCGCCCGGGCGGGGCCGACGCGCCGGAGAGCACCTGACGCTACTCGGCGGGCGGCCGGTTCGCCTGGGGCAGGGCCTGCTCCGCCCAGATGATCTTTCCGGTGGCCGTGTAGCGGGTGCCCCACTGGTGGGCCGTCTGCGCCACGATGAACAGGCCGCGGCCGCCCTCGTCGTCGTTGGCGGCGTGCCGCATGTGCGGCGAGGTGTGGCCGCTGTCGGACACCTCGCAGATCAGCGTCTGGTCGCGGATCAGGCGCAACCGGACGGGGCCGTCCCCGGCGTACCGGATGGCGTTGGTGACCAGCTCGCTCACCACGAGTTCCACGGTGAAGACCAGGTCCTCGAGCCCCCACTCGCGCAGCTGCGCGGCCGCCGCGGCCCTCGCCCGGCCCACGGCCTGGAGGTCGCTGCTCACGTCCCACACGGCGACCTGGTGCTCGCCGAGCAGCCGGGTGCGGGCCAGCAGCAGCGCCGCGTCGTCCTCGGTCGGGGCGGGCAGCAGAGTGCCCACCGCCTCGTCGCACAGGTCGTCCAGGGGGCGGTCCGGCCGGCTCAGGACCGCGCTCAGTGCGCCCAGTTGATCGTCGAGGTCGCGGCCGCGGCCCCGTACGAGGCCGTCGGTGAAGAGGGCGAGCAGGCTGCCCGGGGGAAGGGTCATCTCCACGGACTCGAAGGGCAGGCCGCCCAGGCCCAGCGGCGGTCCGGACGGCAGCTCGGGGAAGGTGACCGTGCCCTCGTCCGGGTCGACGACGGCCGGCAGCGGGTGTCCGGCCCGCGCCATCGTGCACGTCCCGGACACGGGGTCGTACGCGGCGTAGAGGCAGGTGACGCCGAGGGCCTCGTCCTCCGAGAGCTCCTCCCCCTCGACGTGGAGCGCGGCGCGCTCGTCGGCGCCCTGGGTGACGAGGTCGTCGAGCCGGGCGAGGAGTTCGTCGGGGGAGAGGTCCATCCGGGCCAGCACGCGCACGCTGGTGCGCAGCCGGCCCATGGTGGCGGCGGCGCCCAGGCCGTGCCCGACCACGTCCCCGACGACCAGTCCCACCCGGGTCCCGGACAGGGCGATGACGTCGAACCAGTCGCCGCCCACCCCGGCCCGGCTGTCGGCGGGGAGGTAGCGGCAGGCGAGCTCCACGGCGGAGAGCTGGGGCAGCAGCCGCGGCAGCAGGCTCCGCTGGAGCACCAGGGCGGCGGCGTGTTCGCGGGCGTAGCGGCGGGCGTTGTCCACGCACACCGCGAGCCGGGCCGCGAGTTCGTCGGCCACGGCCAGCTCGCCGGCGTCGAAGGGCTTGGTGCGGTGGTCCCAGGCGAAGGACACGACGCCCAGGTCGCTCCCCTTGGCGCGGAGCGGTACCGCGAGCAGACCCGGCTCGCGCACCGGGCGGATGGCAGGGGCTGGGGGAACGGCGGGGGCGGCGGGGGCGGCGGAGTGTGTGCCGGGGGGCTCCGCGGGTGGCCATACCCGGACCATCCGGGGGCCGGCCTCGGCGTCCGAGCGGTGCCGATCGCCGTCGGACTCCGTCTCCAGCAGGTCCACCGTGACCCGGTCGGCGAACCACGGGGTGGTCACGGCGGCGAACTCGCGGGCGGTGCGGTCCATGTCGAGGGTCGTACCCACGCTCCTGGCGGCCCGGACCAGCAGGTCCAGGCGCTGCTGGGCGAGGTAGCGCTCGGTGATGTCGAACGTCTCCTCGCACACGCCCAGCGGTGTGCCGGACAGGTCCTCCAGCCGGTAGTACGAGCACGACCAGACGTGGTCGCGGTCGGGAGCGGAGGGCGGCCGGCCCCGGTAGTGCAGCTCGATCACGGGCTCGCCGGTGGCCAGCACCCCGCCCATGACCTCCTCCAGGGTCTCGGGCATGCCGGGAGAGACGATCGCGCCGTGCGTGACCATGTCGTCGGGGCCCACCCCGGCGTACTGGGCGGGCCCCATCTCCTTGTAGAGGGCGGCGTTCGTCCAGACGACGCGCAGCCGGGTGTCGTAGAGGGCCAGGCCGACGGGCGACTGCGTGGCGAGCCCGCGCAGCATCGACTGCAGGGCGTTCCACTGCTCGGTCTCGTCGGCGTCGGCCATGGCGAGCAGGCGTGCGGGGCGCGGCGCGGCGGCGCCGCTCGGGTCGCCCCCGCCGCCCCCGCCGTCCCTGCCGTCCCCGCCGTCCCTGCCGGGCTCCGTGCCGCCGGGGGCCAGGGTGTGGACGGCGATCGCCGCCTTCACGGCGCGCCCGTTCCTGTGGCGCAGCCGGAGCACGCGCCGCAGTCCCGGCTGGAGTTCGGGCGCCGCGGTGCCGGTCACCAGGTCGGCGAACTCCCGGCCCAGCACCTCCGGCGCCGGGTACCCGAGCAGCTCCGCGGCCGCCGGGCTCCAGCCGATCACCCGGCTGTCGCCGTCGAGGACCACCACGGCCACGCGGGACGCGTCGAGGGGGTCCTGGAGCTCACCGAAGCCGGGGATCTCGCCCATGGCGCATCTCGCTCATGACACCTCTTCCCCACTGCGCTGCGAGCGCGTTCGCACGTACGTGGCGCGCGGGCCCGGCGCCGCCGGGGTGCCCACAGCCGGAACGGAGCCGAGGGCGGTGGCGCCGTACGCCCGCCTCGACGCGGGCACGGTCGACGTCCGACGCCCACGGAACCCGTGCGCCGGCGCCCGCGCCAGGTCGCACCGCTCTCCCGGCCACACAGCCAGGATGCCCCTTGCTGCGCGGGGGCCGCATCCGGACGGCCGTCGGGGGGGCCCGGCGGCCCGCGGCCCGGGAACCATGCGTACGGGAACCGTCTCCCTCGGTGTCGCCACAGTGTCGCCCGCCGTGTCGCCCCCGGTGTCGCCGCGGTGTCGCCCGCGGTGGACGGCACCGAGCAGCGACGCGCGGGCGGGCCTTGGCGCTGCGGTGCTCTGCACGGTTCCCTCGCAATGCCGCCGGGGCAGTGCGGCCGACGTGCCGTCAGGGAGAGCCGGTGCCAGGCTGGAAGAGCCGGCTGCGCCTGCTTCGGGCCGCGCGGCCCGGCCTGTCTCCCCCTTCCCCTCCCCCCGGGACTCGTCATGCCCCAACGCCCCACGCGTCGCCTCCACGCCCTGACGGCCGCCGTGGCCGTCGCCGTCCTCGCCGTCCCGCTGACGGCGCCCGGCGCTGCCGCGTCCGGACCGGCCGCGGCGGGCGCCCGGGCCACCGGACGCGCCGCGGCGGCCGAGCTGTCGATCCCCTCCATCGGGGTGTCGGGGCTGCCGGTGGTTCCGTACGGCGGCAGTCCCGATGACGCGGCGGGCACCCTGATCCAGGACCAAGGGGTGGCCGCGAGCCCGCGCGGTCCCGGCGGCGGGGTCGGCCCCGGCGAGGTCGGCAACTACATCGTCACGGGGCACCGCGTCACGGCGGGCGGGCCGCTGCATGCGCTGCCCGCGCTGCGGGAGGGCGCCACCGTGCTGGTGACCGCCGGCGGGGTGACGTACGAGTACACGATCAGCGCCACCCGGACGACCTCCTTCCGGTCCCCGGCCTCGATGGACGCTCAGCGGGCCCCCGTACCCGGCTCGCCCGGCACGGCGCCGACCCGGGCGATGATCACCGTGACCACCTGCCTCACCCCGGAGGACGACGCGGCGGGGAACCACTGGCGCGATGCGCAGAACAACCCCGAACACCGCCTCGACAAGATCGGCGTCCTCACCGGCACCGCCCCCTGACCCTCGCCCGCCCGGCCCGCGCAAAACGCGAGGCGATTCCTGCGGTGAAAAATGATGGAGAGTCACGCGGCATACACACAGGGCTATTCGGCTTTTTGACGCGCCGTCCAACAACGCGATTCCAAGCGTCAAGCTTGCGTAAAGTCCGCGCCTCATCCGAGCTTCGGGATGGCCTGGACCATTCGTTACGCGTCCACCAACTCCGCGTTCGTCAAAAGCAATTGACGGTTCGTCAATTCGCGGAAAAAGATGGTTGAATGGGCGACATCTTCGCGCGTAGAGCATGGGCGTCCACATACCGGTATCTCTCTGGCAAGATTCCGGGCACCCAATCCACTCACGGAATGCGGTGCCGATAGCGCCCGCGGACGACCGGATGGCCGGGGGGCGGCTTCGCCCTTTCCCGGCCCAAGGAGCACGATGCACAAACGACGCATGTCCCGCCGCAAGAAGGCCGTCATAGCCGCCACCACCGCCGCACTCTCCGGTGGTCTCCTGTTCGGCTTCGGGGCCCTCGCCCAGGCCGACACGGTCACCGGCACGGTCATCGGCGGACAGGGGAACCACAGCAGCATCAACCACCGGGTCAAGCCCTCCCTCTCGGCCCGGATCAACGGTTCCTCGAAGGTCGGCGAGAGGATCCAGATGTCCTGCCGGACCACTGGGGACACCGTGGAGAACAACCCGCGGTGGATCTACACCGGTTCGTACTACATCGCCGACGCGTTCATCAGCGAGAACACCACCCGCCTGCCCGTCTGCGGCTCCACCCCGAACCCGGGCCCCGGCCCCGCCACCGCGAAGTCGCTCGGGATCGACATGCAGAAGCAGGTTCGGACCCAGTGGTGCTGGGACGCCTCCGGCGTGACCATCGCCAAGTACTGGGGCAAGAACGTCACCCAGGAGCAGTTCTGCCAACTGGCCGCCCAGAGCGGCTGGGTGGACTGCAACAACCAGCCCGCGACGCTGGAGGACATGGCGGGCGGCCTGGCCCGGACCGGACTGCGCAGCAGCGGCCGCAGCCTCTACCGCAACGCCTCGTTCGCCGAGTCGACGGCCGAGATCGCCGCGGGCCGGCCGTTCGCGGTCCGCTTCGGCTGGCGCAGCGGGGGCGGCCACATGAACGTCATCTACGGCTACGACAGCGCCAGCAACATGATCGCGGTCGGCGACCCGTGGCAGACCACCCAGACCTACACCTGGTGGGACTACTCCACCTACGTGAACAACAACTCGTTCCAGTGGACCCACTCCCGCATCGGCATCCAGGGCTGAGGAGAAGACCGATCATGCAGACCAGGCAGACCATGCGGCGCATGCAGCGCACGGCGGTCCGGGCAGCCGTCCTCGCCACCACCGCCTTCGCGACCGCTCTGTGCGGGAACGTTTCCGCGCACGGCGCGGACGGCGGCGACGGCATCGCGGGGTACCAGTCCGCCCAGCAGACCCTGCGCAGCGACCAGGTCCACAACACCGTCTCCCGCTTCCTCGTCTCGACCCGGCAGCCCGGCAGCGCCGCCGCCGCGGACGGGGGCACCGTAGGCGCCCCCAAGAACGGGAGCGCCCCTGCGGCTCCGGCCGCGCCGCCCCGGTTCGAGCTCAAGGACCCGGTGCCGATGTTCGAGATCAGCCCCGAGTTCGTGTCCGGCAAGACCCAGGCGAGCCCGCAGACCGCACTGCGGCTCTCCTACCTGGCCTCCCGGGTGACGGCCTCCGACGGCCGTCCCGCCGCCGTACTGCTCGCACCCAAGGGCGCCACCGGCACGCCGGCGAGCGGCAGCCCGCAGAGCGCCGGAGCCGAGGGCTGGCAGCTGGCCGGCATCCGCGACGGGGACGCCGATCTCGGCCTCGCCGAGCGCGGCACCCCGCAGGCCCGCACCTTCAACGAGCCGCAGATCCACGCCTGGTACCGGCTCACCGCCGAGGGCATGGTCGAGCCGCTCAACCAGGAGGCGGCCTCGGGCCTCGGCGGGAAGGGCGCCGTCACCCTCGCCGCCTACCAGAAGCTGGTGTCGGCCCGCTACGGCGACAAGCTGCCCGGCTCCGAGTACGACCGCAAGGGCCTCGCCGGCGGGTACCCGGGCCTGGCGGAGGAGCAGCGGGACCAGCCGGCCGCTGCGTCGGCAGCCGCCTCCGCGCCGTCCCCATAAAGCGCAACCTCACAGGCCCGCCCCACCACATCCACCACCCCCCAAGCTTCCCACGCCCCCTCCACACCCAGCCCCGCCGGC
>NZ_JBEYXK010000128.1:0-17355 GCF_040645035.1 Streptomyces sp. NPDC046876
GCCGGGGGGGGGCCGGGCCCCCTACCGGGCCCGCGCGCCGGCCGCGGCCGGGGCTCCCCGGGGGCCGCCCTCTTTGGGGCCCGTCACGGGGGGGGGGGGGGGGCGGCCCGCCCCCCCCCCCCGGCGGCATGTGACGGGCAGGTCGCCGGGGGGCGGCCTGCCCGTTTGTCTACGTGTTTGTCGACGGTCAGAGGGTTGCGCCGGGCTCGGAGACCGCCCCCGGGTCCGCCGGTGCGCGAGGGGCCGGCCCGCGCCGCGCACCCCGGGCCGCGACCGTCGCACCAGTGCCCCGCCGCGCCGCTCCCCGGGGGCGGGGCGGCGGGGCACTCTCGTTCGCCGCACGTTTGCCGTGCGTTCCCCGCGGTCCTTCCGTCGGCAAATACTTCGGGCAGGGGCGGCCCTCGGCGGGCCGCGGGCCCGGGGGCCTGAACCCGGCCGCGGGTAGCTCAGCGGCCGGGTCGGCGACCCGAGACGATATGGGCGACCTGCGCCCTGGAATTCGCGCCGAGTTTCTTGAAGATCCGGGCCATGTACGTCTCCACGGTCTTCACGCTGATTTCCAGCCGGTCGGCGATCTGCTGATTCGTGAGGCCGGGTCCGACCAATTCCGCGATTTCCTCCTCGCGGCCGCTGAGTCGAACAGTCGGAGTTCTTCTTTCCCGTTCCTCGAATGACCGTGCAATACGGTTACGCAAACCGTTCGAGGAAACGAGGAGTGCGCGGCTCCCGCACCGGGTGAATTCCGCCTCCGCGAATTCGACGTGACGGGCCGCCGCGACCGGGTCCCCGGTCTCCAGACACCAGTGCGACAGTTCGAGCGCGAGGCGTCCCAGCAGATGCCCCTGGCCGTGCCGCAGGGCGATGTGGAATGCCTGCTCCAGATGCTCCCGGGCGCGGGCCGGCGAGCCGAGGGCGCCCTCGGCCGCGCCCAGCCAGCGCAGCGCCTCCAGGTGCGGGGCCGCCGCCGGGTCGTCCGGGGGGCCCAGCAGCAGTGCGGCCTCGTCCGCCGCGGCCCGTGCCCCGTCCGCGGGACCGCCGCTCGCGCCGGCGGCCGCCAGCAGCGCCAGGGCGTGCCCGCGCAGGGCCGGCCGGTCCGCGGGGCAGGCCGCCACGGCCCGCCGGGCCGCAGCGAGCGCGGCGGGTGCGGCGGCCGCTTCCAGCAGCAGCGCGGCCAGTTCCGCCTCCCACTCCGGCCCGCCGGGGGCCGCGCCCCCGGCCCGCTCCTCCAGTACCGCCCTGGCCTGCGTGTACTGCCCCAGCAGCCGCAGCGCCCGGGCCCGCCACACCACGGCCTGCGCGGCCTCCTCGGCCGGGACCCGGTCCAGCTGCGGCCACAGCCGGGCGTAGCCCGCCACGGCCTCCGCGGGGCGCCCCGCCACCACCAGGGCTCGCTGGAGCAGCAACTGCGCCGCCGGCGGGGCGTCCGGCTGCGCGGCGACCCGGCGGGCCTCCCGCACCGCCCGGGCGGGCTGGAGGAACAGGGCCTCACGGGCGGCGCGTTCCAGCAGCTCCAGGTCGGATCCGCTGAGCGGGGCCGCGTACTCCAGCAGCGCCGACAGGGCCGGCGCCGTGCTGCCGAGGTCCTTGCGCAGGGCCGACACGGCCCGCTCCCGGGCGGCGTGGCGCCAGCCCGCCCCCGAAGCGTGGTGCACCAGGGCCCGTACGGCCGGGCGGGCGAAGACGAACCGGCCGGCCGGCTCGGCAGGCACCAACAGGCCCTCGCCGTAGAGTTCGTCGACCCCGCGCAGGATGTCGGCCAGCGGGAGTCCCGCGGTGTCGGCGACGGGGCCGGGGGCGAAGGGGTCGCCGACCACGGACGCGGCGCATGCGGTGCGCCAGGCCAGCGAGGTCAGCGTGTGCAGGTCGACGCCGGGCGGCGCCGCCAGCAAAGGCGGTACCCCGGTGGCGAGTTCCAGCTCGCTGTACGGGCCGCGCGACGGACCCGGGCGGTCGGTCTCCGCCTGTGCCAGCGCCCGCAACAGGCCCGGTACGCCCGCCCCGTCGCGGAGCACCAGATCGCGGCGCAGCGGGTTCAGGGCGGCCGGCAGCAGCCCCCGCGCGGCCCCCTCACCCAGCGGGCGCAACACGATCCGCACCAGCGGGGCCGCCCCGTCGGCCAGCCCGGCCAGGCGCTGCGCGGCCGGGCCGCTGCGGTGCGCCACGACCGTCAGCACCGGTCCCTCGGGCGGATGGCGGACGAGGTGTTCCAGCAGGTCGCAGACGTCCTGCCCGGCCCGGTGCGCGTCGTCGAGGACGAGCAGCACCCCGGTGCGCTCGGCGAGCAGCCCCAGCAGGGCCCGTACCGCGCGGAACACCGCGTGTTCCTGGTGCTTGTGCTGCTCTTGGTGCTGCTCGCGCTCCTGCGGCAGTGCGGGTCCGCCGAGGGCGGGGAACACCCGGGCCAGGTGGTGTACGTGCTCGGCTCCGAGCCGTTCGAAGAGGTCGCCGTCGGCCGCAGCCAGATGATCGTCCAAAGCGTCGACGAGGACGTCGAACGGACGGCCCCGGCCCCCGCGCGGAGCCCGCCCGCGGGCCACCGTCCAGCCCTCGCGCAGCGCCTCCGAAGCCAGCCGGCCCAGCAGGTGGCTCTTGCCGATCCAGGGTTCCCCGCCCAGCGTGACGAACCTGGCGGACGTACGGCAGAGCCTGCGCTGCTCACCCAGCAGCGCCCACTCGCGGGCATGCGGAGCCGATGCGGAAGCCGGCCTGCCCGTGTCCTCAAGCGACCCGTGCGACACGGTGCCCTCCTACATCAATGGAACTGACCGCCAGCCTCGCTGATCCCTCGTCACGCTCCCAGCACTCCCTGCTGACCGGAGCCTGCATGGCAGGAAGTTCAGGCAACCGCAGGTGAAGTGCGGTTTGTGTCAGGGAATTCACGGACAGGGTATGGAGGCAGCAAAGTAGCGGCAAGGTACACGCAAAGAGCCCGGAATCGCCTCGGCGCCCCAAGCGCCGCTCAAGGGGCACTCAAGGGGGCACTCAAGGACGACCGGAGGACCGGGCCGGTCCCGGCGCCGTTTCCGTCAAGTCCGAGGCGGCTGCGATATGCGCCCGGGTGCCGCGCAGGGGCTGCCCGGGGAATCCCTGACTGGTGCCCCGCGTCCAACTCGTCATGATCAGTCGCATTCTTGCCCGCATCATGATGTCTTGGAGGAACGGATCATGCCGGTTGCCCGCGGCACGCGGATTCGGCTCGGTTACGCCGGCGGCTCCATGGTCACCGGCGTCTTCACGACCCTGCCCGGCCTGCTGCTCCTGCCCTACCTGACGGACACCCTCGGGGTCGGCGCGGCCCTCGCCGGCGCGCTCGTCCTGCTCCCGAAGATCTGGGACGTCCTGCTCACCCCGACCGCGGGCCGCCTCGGCGACCGCGGCCGCCGCACCGCGCACCTGCTCCTCGGCGGGGCCGGGGCGGCCGCGGGCTTCGCCCTGACCTTCGCCGGCCTCGCCCGCGGCCTGACGGGCGCCCTGCTCACCACCGCCGGATTCCTGTTCACCGCGACGGCGTTCGCGTTCTTCCACGCCGCGTATGCAGCCCTGCCCGGCGACCTCGCGGCCACCCCCGCCGAGCGGATCCGGCTCGTCGGGGCCCGGGTCGCGGGGATCGCCGTGGCCGCCCTCTCGGCGGGTGCGCTCGCCCCGGCCGTGGTCGCCGCGGCCGGCGGCGGGCTCGCCGCGCACCGCTGGGCCGGGCTGCTGGGCGCCGCCCTGATCCTCGCGGGCACCCTGGCCACGTACGGTGCGATCCGGTCGCAGGCGGGTGTGCGCTTGGGGGCCGGGGCCGGGGCCGGGGCCGGGGTCAGGTCCGGGGCCGGGTCCGGGTCGGGGAGTGGGACCGGGTCGGGGAGCGGGACCGGCAGTGGGACCGCCGACACCGCCCCCGCCCGGGCCGGGCTGCTGCGGCCCTGGGTCCTGCTGCGCGGCCGGCGGGAGTTCACCGCCCTGCTGCTCTGTGTGATCCTCCAAGTGGCCGCCACGGGCTGCCTGCTGGCCGGCGGCCCCTACTTCGCCGAGCACGCCCTGCACGCCCCCGGCCTCACCGGCGCCCTGGTCGCCGCCTTCGTCCTGCCCAACCTGCTCACCGTGCCGCTGTGGACCCGGGCCGGCGCCCGCTGGGGCCAGCGCACCGGCCTGCGGGCCGCCACCGCCGTCTTCGCCGCAGCCTGCCTCCTCCTGACGGCCACTGCGCTCCTGCCCGCGGCCTGCGCCCTGCCGGTCTTCCTGCTGCTCGGCACCGGTCACGCGGGCCAGCTGCTGTTCCTGTACGGGATGCTCGCCGAGACCACCGCCTCCGAGGCCGGACGGTCCCGCGCGGGGGCCCTGGCCGGGCTCTTCGGGGGCGCCGAGTCCCTCGGCCTGGCCCTCGGCCCGTTCCTGTACGCCGTGGCCCTGGACGCCTCCGGCTACGCCTCCTCCGACACCGGGCACGCCGCCGCCCAGAGCCACACCGCCCAGGTGGGCGTGATCGCCGGCATGGCCGTACTGCCCGCCCTGGCCGCGCTGACCGGTGTGCTCGCCCTCCGCATCGGCCGCCGCAGTACCAGGGGCCTGTCAGAGCCCGCCACGGCCCCGGAGCAGGACACCCGTACGGCGGTCGCCGCCGAGAACGCTGTCGAGAACGCCGCCGGGGTCCGCTGACGTGGCGCCGGACCGCGGCGGTCTGCCGGGGACGCCCCCGGCAAGTGCCCGCCCAAGCCCCCCTTTAGCGCCTCGGCCGACCCTCACCGGCGCCCAACCAGCCAGTCGGGCGCACACGCGCCGAAAGGGGTCCGCATGAGCATCACCGAGGAACGGCCGGTCCACACTCCGCCACCCCCGGCCCCCGTCCCCGCCCCGGCCGCGCCCCGGGCCGCCACCGGCCCCGCCCCCGCGCCGTCCCTGCGCGAGCGCACCGCCGAGCTGAACTCCCTGCGCCGCAGCATCGTCGACGGCCCCGACCCGCGGGCCACCGAGGCCCAGCACGCCAAGGGCAAGCTGACCGCCCGCGAGCGCATCGACATCCTCTTCGACGAGGGCACCTTCACGGAGACGGAGGCCCTGCGCCGCCACCGCGCCACCGGCTTCGGCCTCGAGCTCAAGAGGCCGCACACCGACGGCGTCATCACCGGCTGGGGCAAGGTCGACGGCCGCACCGTCTTCGTCTACGCCCATGACTTCCGGATCTTCGGTGGTGCGCTGGGCGAGGCCCACGCCGAGAAGATCCACAAGCTGATGGACCTCGCCGAGGCCGCCGGAGCCCCCATCGTGGGCCTCTGTGACGGCGCCGGCGCCCGTATCCAGGAGGGCGTCACCGCGCTCGCCGGCTACGGCGGGATCTTCCAGCGCAACGTCCGCAACTCCGGCGTCATCCCGCAGATCTCCGTCATCCTCGGCCCCTGCGCCGGCGGCGCCGCGTACTCCCCCGCGTTGACCGACTTCGTGTTCATGGTCCGCGGCACCTCGCAGATGTTCATCACCGGCCCGGACGTCGTCCAGGCCGTGACCGGCGAGGCCGTCACCATGGAACACCTCGGCGGGGCCGACAGCCACGCCGGCTCCTCCGGCGTCGCCACCTTCGCCTACGACGACGAACAGAGCTGCCTCGAGGACGTACGCCACCTGCTCTCCCTCCTGCCCTCCAACAACCGCGAACTCGCCCCCACAGGCGACCTCGAAGACCCCGCCGACCGGCGCTGCGACAGCCTCCTCGACCTCGTCCCGGCCCGCGCCAACGCGGCGTACGACATCCGCGCCGTCATCGAGGAGATCGTCGACCACGGCGAGTACTTCGAGGTCCACACGGCCTGGGCGCAGAACGTGGTCTGCGCCCTGAGCCGCCTCGGCGGCCAGGTCGTCGGCATCGTCGCCAACCAGCCCGGCGCCCTCGCCGGCGTCCTCGACATCCAGGCCAGCGAGAAGGCCGCGCGGTTCGTGCAGTTCTGCGACGCCTTCAACATCCCGCTCGTCACCCTCGTGGACGTCCCCGGCTTCCTGCCCGGCGTCGACCAGGAGCACAACGGCATCATCCGGCACGGCGCGAAGCTCCTGTACGCCTACTGCAACGCCACGGTCCCGCGGATCTCCCTCGTCCTGCGCAAGGCCTACGGCGGCGCCTACATCGTCATGGACTCCAGCTCCATCGGCGCCGACCTCGCCCTGGCCTGGCCCTCGAACGAGATCGCCGTGATGGGCGCGGAGGGCGCCGCCAACGTCATCTTCCGCCGCGAGATCAAGGCGGCCGACGACCCCGACGCGGTACGGGCCCAGCGGATCAAGGAGTACACGACCGAGCTGATGCACCCGTACTACGCGGCCGAGCGCGGCCTCGTCGACGACGTCATCGACCCGGCCGACACCCGCACCCGCCTGATCGACGCCCTCACCATGCTCCGCGCCAAGAAGGCCTCCCTGCCCGCCCGCAAACACGGAAACCTGCCGCTGTGACGCATCCCGAACTTCCCCTGGCCTCGCTGCGCATCGTCAAGGGTGCGCCCACCATGGAGGAACTCGCGGCGCTCGCCGTTCTGCTGACGGCTCGTCTGCAGGCGCCCGAGCCGGAGCCCGAGGCCGTGCCCGCCCCGGTGCCGCTGTGGCCGCGGGGGCTGCCCGGCTACCAGCCTCCGGGTGCCTGGGCCTCGTAACCCTCCCTGCCCCCCGATCCCCCCGATCCCGTCCGGCCCCGGCGTTCCCCCGCGCCGGGGCCGGACGTACGGGTGCGTCAGGCGGCGTCGAAGCCGGCCAGGCCGAGGGCGAGGAGGCGCTCCGGGTCCGTGATCACGTCGATGGCGGCGATCCTGCCGTCGGTGACGGTGAAGGCCATCAGCGACAGCGGCCGGCCGTCCTTGACGACCACGACGCCCGCGGCACCGTTGATCAGCGCCGGGCGGACGAACGGGCACAGGGCGCCGTACGTGACGGCCTGCGAGCCCACCGTCGAGGCCCCGCGCAGGATGACGCTCTGACCGGCCCGCAGGGGGCCGCCGTCGCAGCGCAGGACGACGTCGGGGTCCAGGACCGCGACCAGGGCCTCCAGGCGGCCGTCCCGGGACGCGGCGAAGAACGCGTCGACGACCTCGCGCTGGCGGGCCCGGTCCGGGTCGGGGGCCGGGGCCTGGTCCTGGACCCGGCGGCGGGCCCGGCTGGCCAGCTGCCGGGTGGCCGCCGGGGTCCTGTCGAGGAGTTCGGCTATCTCGTCGAAGGACACGGCGAACATGTCGTGCAGGACGAAGGCGATCCGCTCGGCGGGCGAGAGGGACTCCAGCACCACCATCAGCGCCAGGCCGACCGAGTCGGCGAGCAGCACCTCGCTCTCGGGGTCGACGACGTGCTCGCGCGTGACGACCGGGTCCGGGACGCGGACCTCGGGGACCAGGGGCTCCTCCCGCCGGGTCGCGCGCGAGCGCAGCATGTTCAGGCAGATCCGGGAGACGACCGTGGTCAGCCAGCCCGACAGGTTCTCCACCTCGTCCGTGTCGGCGCGGTCGTAGCGCAGCCAGGCTTCCTGGACGGCGTCCTCGGCCTCGGCGAGCGAGCCCAGCATCCGGTAGGCCACCGCCCGCAGCCGGGGCCGTTCCTGCTCGAAGCGGGCCGTCGGCCGGGTCGTCGTGTGCACCTGTCGGGTTCCTTTCGCCGGGGGCCGCCGAGGCCTCGGGGTCCGGGAGCGACCGTAGCGACCCAAGCGACCGAAGCCGCGGGCGGGGCCGGGTAGATGGGGCTTCCCGCACCCCTCGGCCGACG
This sequence comes from Streptomyces sp. NPDC046876, assembly GCF_040645035.1. Taxonomy (NCBI): domain Bacteria; kingdom Bacillati; phylum Actinomycetota; class Actinomycetes; order Kitasatosporales; family Streptomycetaceae; genus Streptomyces; species Streptomyces sp. NPDC046876. The sequence goes on from NZ_JBEYXK010000128.1 coordinate 7,720, forward strand.
TGGCGGAGGGACGCCGCCGGCATCTGCGCGGCGAGCCCGCCGGACCGGGCTCGCCGCGCATCTACAACGGTGCGAAACTTGGACCATACGGTCGGTACCGCGACATTCTGCGATCGGGGTCACCGGAAGAAGGCAGACCCATGGTGCGCCCAACCCGTCTGGTGAGGGCCGCAGCAGCCCTTGCCGCTGCAGCGGTGGCGAACCTCGGCCTGGCTGCCCCTCCGCCCTCACTCGACGCCGCATCGTCCCCATCCTCCGCCGTCCGGAGTGCCGTGCAGGCCCTGCGGGCGCAACACGTGAGCTCGGGTACACCGATAATTTGCAGTGACAATCTGCCCGTTGGTCGTGGCGGACATGCTGTTGCCGCCGTCTGTATCGGCGAGGAGGATTCCAGCATCACCTACGGCGTTTTCGTCGTGGCCGGATCCATGAAGAACCTCAGCGAGAAGCGTATGAAGGTGTTTATTCAGCTGGCCGTACGGACTCCTTACAAACTCGTGGGAGGATGTACCGGTATTTTGTCTCCGAAGAAGTCCTACACATGCACTTCCGCGAAAGTGCACCACGTTTATCCCGCAGGTGGCATTGGGGAGTTCCATTGGGGTGCTGATTTCGGAAGCGCGTCAAGGGATGTCTTCAGTCCGGAGTTCAATACGTAGGCTCGGTAGGGACTCTCATGCGCGCCCGGCGCGCCACCCGCCCGCCCGCTACCAGGTGACGGGCACGCCCCCAGGGAAGGCGGTCGCGGCGGTGGTGCCGCACCCGGAAAGGACGGTGATCATTAATGCGCGGCAAACTGCCCGTCCTGATGGGCTCTATCGCCCTCGTCGTCGGCTTTGCTGTGCCTTCCTCCCCCGCATCCGCGGTGAATTCTCCCGCAGTCCCGACGCAAGGGGTCGTGGAATGGTGCAGCCCGGTGACCGGCGTACCCGGTCGCTATATGATCGCCGTGGTTTGTGTCGCTGTGGACACCGCAAAGCAGGCCGATGTGCCGCGCGCTTATGTCCGGGTGGCCTATCAGAACGTCGACAAGACCGGCTACGCGCACTACATCGCCATTTCGAAGAGGATCGTCATCAATGGCCAGGCCTCATCTGTCGGGCGGTGCGGGGCGACGGTGAGCCCCGGAAAGGCGGGCCGTTGCCCCGGCTCCGAACTGTTCGTGGCGCCTCCCGGAGCCCTGATCCAAGGTGCGGCCGACATCTTCGTCGCCGGACCGGCCACGACCATCCAGAGTCCCCCCAGGCGGGTTCCGGGCGAAGTGCCGGTCTAGGGGCGCACCGGCGTCCAGGGGGAGCAACAGCGACCCAAGCGACCGAAGCCGCGCGCGGGGCCGGGGCGTTGGGGTCCCCCACACGGGGGGGCAGTCGATTCCCGCTTGACGGCCGCTCGAGCCGTTCGGGGCCCCGGAACCGGCCCGGAGGCGGTGCAGCGACTGAAAACCAGCGACTGAACGGGGCTTCGGTAGCTTTCGGTCGCTGAGAGGAAGTGCAGGTCAGAGCGGGTGTGCAGGGCCATCAGCGACCGAAGCGACTCAAGGTCCGGGTATATGAAGACATTCCCGCGTGCGTGTGTGCGCGTGTATGCGTGCGCGTGTGAGCGTCATATATAGGGGTCTTGAGTCGCTTCAGTCGCTATTTCGGTTGTGTCGTGGCTCTGACCTGTGGTTCCTTCGAGCTACTGTGGCAGCGACCGAAGGGGCTTCAGTCGCTGGGGGGCGGAGGGCTTCGGTCGCTGGAACCGGAAGGGATCCCACCGCCGAACTGCCGCTGGAGCACGCAGTGTTCTTGTGGTGGGAGGTGCTTCTTCCGCACCTGACCTTCGCTAAGGTGAGTTCGTGGTTGAGTCGCTTCGGTCGCTGACGGGGGATGGGAATGGCTTCTGAGCTGCTCGTTTCCCGCAGCGACTCAGAGCGCAGCGACTCAGAGCAGCCGGGCCCGGCAGCCGGGCGCGCCCTGGCCACCGCCCGCTGGTGCGCCAGCAAGGGCTGGCCCGTCCACCCGCTGGCTCCCGGACGCAAGACCCCCGTGGGCAACTGCGAGGCCTGCCGGGCCCCCGGCCACGACCGCCGGGACTGCGGGTGCATCCGCTCCGGCCGCTGGTGCCACGGCTTCCACGCCGCCACCCTCGACTTCTCCCGCATCGACCGCTGGTGGGGCGAGCAGCCCGCCCTCGGCGTCGGGATCTCCTGCGGCCCGGCCGGCCTGGTCGTCCTCGACATCGACGCCCACGAACAGCCCCTGCCCGACCGCAGCCGGCTCCTGCCGGGCATCGCCGTCTCCGACGAGGTCGACCTCACGGGGCTCGCCAACGGCTACCACACGCTGGGCGTACTGGCCGCCCTGCGCCGTGAGCAGAGCCCCGCCGCCGACACCGCGACCCTCCGGGTGCGGACCCCCTCGGGCGGGCTGCACGTCTGGTACCGGGCCCGGGGCAGCCACCGCTGGCAGTGCTCCACCGGCTCCGGCTCCGGGCGCGCCCTGGCCTGGCAGGTCGACGTACGGGCCCACGGCGGCTACATCGTCGCGCCCGGCACCGTCACCGCCGCGGGCACCTACACCCGCGTCGGCGACGCCTGCGAGCCCGCGCCGCTGCCCGCCTGGCTCGCCCGGGAACTGGAGCGCACCGGGCACCTGCCGCCGGCCGGCGTCCCCGCCCCGCGCCCCGTGCCGCCGCGGGCCCGGCAGGCCGTGCTCGCCGCCCGCGGCGGGCAGTTCGGTGCCCTCGGGCCCCTCGGCCGGGGTGCAGGCAAGGCGCTGGGCACCGTGCTGGCGATCGTGGCCGCCTGCGCCGCCGTACCCGAGGGGGCGGCCTTCTCGGAGAAGCTCAACCGTGCCGCGTACACCGCCGGGGGCCTCGTCGCCGCCGGGCTGCTCACCCCTGCCGACGCCGAACGCGTCCTGGCGGACGCCGCCGAGCACGCCCGCCCCGGCCAGGAGCGCCGCTACGGGGCCATCATCCGCAGCGGCCTCAGCGCGGGCCTGCAGCGGCCCCTGACGCCGCCCCGGGGCCGCCTGTGACCGCCGAGCGGGAGAGCGCCGCGCTCAGCGCCGCGGTCAAGGAGTTCGACGCGCAGGCGGTCGCCGAGCAGATCCTCGCGCTCCAGCCCGCACAGGAGCCCGACGGCACCACCGCAGCGGCCGCGGGGCCGGTCCCGGGACCGGCCGGAGCCGCGGGCCCGGGGGGAGCCGCGGGCCCGGCGGGAGGCGGCGGGGCCCCCGTCACCGCCGACGGGCTGCTGCCCGACACCCTCAGCGACCGCGGCAACGCCAAGCTGTTCGTCCGGCTCTACGCCGACGACTACCGGCACGTCCCGGGCCTCGGCTGGTACCGCTGGGACAGCACCCGCTGGCTGATCGACGAGGACGACACCGTCCTGTGGGCCGCGGGCGACCTCGCCGAGTCCATCGCCACCACCGACCCCACGGGCACCCACACCGCCACCGCCCTGCGCCAGCACCGCCGCCGGGCCCTGAGCACCAGCGGCATCAACGCCATGCTCACGCAGGCCAAGTCGGCGCCCGGGATGATACTGAACGCCGCCCGCCTGGACGCGGACCCGTACGCCCTGTGCACGCCCGCCGGGATCGTCGACCTGTTCACCGGGTGCCTGCGCGCCCCCGTCCCCGGCAAGGACTTCCACTCCCGCTCCACCACGGTCGCACCGCAGCCGATCCCCACGCCCCGCTGGGACCGCTTCCTCGTCGACACCTTCGGCGGCGGGCCGGAGGGGGCGCAGATGACCGGGTTCCTGCAGCTGCTGCTCGGCTACTCCGTCACCGGGGACGTCGGCGGCCAGGTGATGCCGTTCCTGTTCGGCTCCGGCAAGAACGGCAAGTCCGTCCTGCTGGACGTGCTGATGAAGCTGCTCGGGGACTACGCGGACGCGGCCCCGCCCGGATTCCTGATGGCCCGCCCGTACGAGGGCCACCCCACCGACCTCGCCGAACTGCACGGCCGGCGCGTCATCGTGTGCAGCGAGGTCAAGCCGGGCGACAAGTTCGACGAGGCCCGCGTCAAGCTCCTCACCGGCGGCGACCGGATCAAGGCGCGGCGCATGCGGCAGGACTTCTTCGGCTTCCAGCCCACGCACAAGCTGTGGCTGCTGGGCAACCACCGGCCCGAGGTCGGCACCGGCGGCTTCGCGTTCTGGCGGCGCATGCGGCTCATACCGTTCGAACGCGTCGTGTCCGACGACCGCAAGATCGACAACCTGGCGGACATCCTGGTGACCGAGGAGGGCCCCGGCATCCTCAACTGGCTCATCGCGGGCGCCGGCCGCTACCTGGGCGGCGACAAGGACCTCACCGGGCCCGAGCGGGTGCGGATCGCGACGACCGCGTACGCCGACACCGAGGACCACACCGGGCGCTTCCTCGGCGAATCCTGCCGCCTCGAGCCGGACCTGAGGGTGGAACAGGCGCAGCTCTACGCGGCCTACCGCGGCTGGTGCCAGAATGAGGGCGCCCCCGCCATCTCCTCCCGGGCCTTCGCGGCCCGCGTCCGCGAGACGGTGGGGCTGGCGTCGCCCAAGGAGATGATCCTGTCCAACCAGCGCAAGTTCTACCCGGGCATCGGCCTGCTCGCGCACGAGGAGACGGTATGAGCTCCCTCATCACCGAAGACGAGATCATCCACGAGGTCGAGCTCGTCTGGCTGGAGGACGTCAGCGGGCTCGACTACGTCCGCCAGAGCCTGGACCGGCTCCCCACCCGCCGCGGCAAACCCGCCTACCACCGCGACGGCCGGATGGTCGGCTACGCCCAACTGGGGCCGCGGGCCAAGCCGTCCCGCTCCTCCGGCACCTTCCGGCGCCGCGTCTTCTGGCTGCTGCCCCACGACCGGGACACCGATCCGGAGGGGCTGTACGCGAAGGGGGCCCCGGCCGAGGCCGTGGACGCGCGCACGCTGGCGCCGGGCAGCAAGGGGCGCAAGACCGAACGGTCGGAGGGCGGCCCCATGTCGTCGGTGCCGTCGTCCTTGCCGTCGGTGCCGTCGGTGCCGTCTGCGCTGCGCGGACCCCTGCCGTAGCGGGGGCGGCGCGGCGGGACGGATCCACGCGCCACACGGGCTTTACACGACAACCCCTATAAAAGAACCGGCCATCCGGTATATTTTTCCCGCGTCGCCCCGGACGAACCGAGCGCGCCCGACTCCTTCCGCGCTCCGCGCCCGGCTGTGCCGCGCCGCGGGGATCCCGCCGCCCGGCCGCGGCTCGCGCACGTCGGCGGACGTCGCGCACGGCACGGCTTGTCTTCGAAGACCGGACCAGGGGGCGCAGCGCATGCAGGTGGAAGCAGACGTGGTGGTCATCGGTGGGGGGCCGGTCGGCCTGCTGGTCGCGGCCGAACTGGCCGGGTACGGAATCGACACCGCGCTCCTCGAAGCGCGGGCCGACGTCGCCGAGCGGCCCAAGGCGACGACCCTGCACGCCCGGGCGGTGCAGTGCCTGGCCCGGCGCGGCCATCTGCCGGAGCACGTGTCCCCGTACGCGGGACCCTCGGGCGACGGGAGCGGCAGTCCCTTCCACTTCGCCGGCCTGCCCGGGCTGGTCATCACCGCCCCGGAGGGCGAGCCGGGGCCCATCCTCAAGTGCCGGCAGGCGGAGCTGGAGCGGCTCTTCGAAGCCCGGGCCCGGGCGGCGGGCGCGCGGATCCTGCGCGGGCACCGGGTCAGCGGGATCGGGCAGGACGCGTACGGGGTCACGGTGCGGGCCGAGGGGCCGCAGGGCCCGGTCGACTGCACCGCCCGGTACCTGGTGGGGGCCGACGGTGTGCGCAGCCTCGTCCGCGAAGGGGCCGGCATCGCCTCGGACACGCACCCGGCGACCGTGGCCGCCCTGATGGGCACCGTCACCCTGCGGGAGCCGGGCGCCCTGGCCGACGGCTGGCACCGGACCCCGCGGGGCTGGATCGTGGCCAAGACGGAAGCGGCGGCAGTGGAGGGCGGCGCGGGGGCCGGCGGGGAGGCCGGTCGGGCGGGCGGCGGGGCGGCCGGCCCCCGTACCCACATACGCACGCTGAACTGCGCCCGCGCCCACACCGACCGCCACCGGGAGCCCACCCTGGCGGAGCTGGAACGGGAGGTGGCGTGGATCGCCGGACGCGAGGTCGCCATGGCGGAGCCGCGGTGGCTCAGCCGCTTCAGCGACTTCGCCCGCCTGGCCCGCAGCTTCCGCCAGGGGCGGGTCTTCCTCGCCGGGGACGCGGCGCACACGCACTTCCCGATCGGCGGCCAGGGCCTGAGCACGGGTGTGCTCGACGCCCTGAACCTGGGCTGGAAGCTCGCCCTCGCCGTGCGCGGGAGAGCCGGGGCGGGCCTGCTCGACACCTATGACCTGGAGCGCAGGCCCGCCGCCCAGCGGGTCATCGACAACACGCGGGCGCAGCTGGCCCTGATGCGGCCCGGGCCCGAACTCGACGCGCTGCGCTCGCTGTTCAGCGGGCTGCTGAGCTCGGACCGGGTCGCCGGGCACCTCAGGAACATGATCAGCGCCCAGGACACGGTGCTGCCGGGGTGCACGGGGAGCCCGCCGTCGGGCGGGGAAGGAACGTTCCTCCCGAACCTGGCCCTCACCACCCCGGCCGGAACCACGGACGTGATCACCCTGCTCCAGGGAGGCCGGCCCCTGCTGCTCCTGTTCGGGCAGGAGGCAGCCCTGCGCCACGGCGGCGAGGCCCGCGCCTTCGAGCCGCTCCTGCGGGTGGTGCAGGCGCGGCCCGTCCCCGAAGTCCCCTACGAGGCCGTCCTCATACGCCCCGACGGCTACGTTGCCTGGTCCCCGGGCGACACCCCCCTCGGCGCGTCCCTGACGGCCCACCTGACCCGACCGAACGAAACCGAGCGAGCCGAGCCCGCCTAGCCGCCCGGTCCGCCCGCATCGGGTGGAGCCGTCGCCTACCAGGCCAGCGGTTCGCCGTCCCGGAAGAAGCCGCCGGTGGGGCCGGAGTCGGGCAGGGTGGCCGCCCAGACGATCCCGGCGGCGCCCTGCTCGACGGGGGCGCCGCCCGGGCCGCCCATGTCGGTGGCGATCCAGCCGGGACAGACGGCGTTGACCAGGATCCGCTCGGCGCGCAGTTCGTCGGCGAGCTTCCGGGTGAGGGCGTTGAGGGCCGCCTTGGAGATCCCGTAGGCAGGGGTTCCGCCGGACATGTGCTCCAGGGAACCGGACTCGCTGGAGACGTTCACCAGACGGGGGTGGGCCGAGCGGCGCAGCAGCGGCAGGAACGCCTGCGCGGTCCGCCAGGCGCCGAAGAGGTTGGTCTCCAGGGTGCGGCGGACCTCGTCGAGGTCGGTGGAGACGGCGCGCCGGGCGGTGTCGTAGTTGATGGCGGCGTTGTTGACGAGGACGTCGAGGCGCCCGAACTCCGCCTCCACGGTGCGGGCGAGGGTACGGACGCCGTCGGCGTCGGTGACGTCCAGCCGGTGCGGCAGCAGCCTGCCGGGCACGGCCGGGGCCAGGGCGGCGACGGCCTCTTCGGCGTCCTGCGGACGGCGGGCGCACAGCAGGACGGTGTGGCCGAGCGCGGCGAGCCGGCGCGCGGTCTCCCGGCCGATACCCCGGTTGGCGCCCGTGACCAGCGATACCGGCGCGGTGGTGCTCATGTTCTCTCCTCGGGGCGGATGGTGATCGGACCCGAGCAGCACGCTATGCCGTCGCCCTGCGTACGCGGATCAGGCCCGGGTCGCAGGCGGGCCGCGTCCTTGGACGTAGTCCCACGGCAAGCATCGCGGCCGGCGGCCTCGGACGGTGTTCAGCCGGAGCCGGCAGCCGCCGGGCGTCGAGTGTCGACGGGTCGTCCGAACAAATTCGCTACCGGCGGCCGGAGCGCCGTGATACACAACCGAGGTGCAAAAAATCTTGGAGTTCCCCGAGGTCCTGCGGCTGATCGAAGACCGCTCGGCCGCATTCCGGGCCGCGATCGCGTCCGCCCCCGACCTTGACGTCCAGGTCCCGACCTGCCCGGACTGGACGCTGCGCGAACTGGCGCAGCACCTCGGCGACGGCCGCCGCCGCCAGGCCGCCATCGTCGCGGCGGGCCCGGGCGCCGAGCCCCCGGCGAAGACGGACCCGAAGGGCGCCCCGACCGCGCCCCGCGACCGCGAAGCCCTGGACGCCTGGCTCGCCGAGTCGACCGAGCTCATGCTCGACGCGCTGCGCGAGGCCGGCCCGGACCGCGGCTGCTGGACCTGGTGGGGCCGCTCGCAGGCCCCGGAGACCAGCGGAGCCTTGGCCCGGCACCAGATCCAGGAGATCGCCGTCCACACCTACGACGTCCAGCTCACCCTGGGGGCCGCACAGCCGCTGCCGACGGACGTCGCGGTCGAGGGCGTCGACGAGTTCCTGACGACCGTCTCGGCGACGACCGTCCCCTGGCCGTTCAAGCCGGCGACCATCGACCTGCACGCGACCGAGGGCCGCTCCTGGCGCCTGACCCTCAACGCCGACGGCGTCCGCTGCGACGACCTCGCCGCCGACGCGGAGCCGGGTGACATGGCGATGCGAGGCGCTGCGAGCGAACTGGTCCTCTACTTCTACGCGCGCGTCCCGCTCGAGGTCCTGGAGACCACCGGCGACACCGAGCCGATGGAGCAGCTCGCAGAGTGGGACCCGAACGAGTAAATCGCGCCCTTGTGACGCACCTGTCGGTGCACGCGCTCCTGCGGGCGGCGCTGGGCGCCCCGCCTGGCCGCCGGCATGTCTCGCGCGACACCCGACGGCGCAAGCGCCGACAGGGGCCGTCGCACCCGCGCCTGCCTGCGTGGACGCGGGATCCGGCATGTCATCCCGGAGAAGGCCAACCAAGCGGCCGGCCGTCTGCGGCGCGGGGGCACGCTTTGCCCATGAATGCCAGGACGGCCACTAGGCGGTGAGGGCGTCCACGGTGGGGGCGACCGGGCCGAACAGGTCGGCGATCGTCGTCAGGGCGGCCGTCTGGAGGACGGCGGCGGGCACGACCGTGCCGTCGGGTGCGGGCAGGGGGCGGGTGGCGGTGGCTTCGGCGACGACGGTGGGGCGGTAGCCGAGGGCGTGGGCGCCCTGGGCGGTGAACGAGACGCACATGTGCGTCATGAACCCGGCCAGGACGAGCTCGGTGCCCGCGCCGAGCGTGCGCAGGGTCTCCTGGAGATCGGTGCCGTGGAAGGCGTTCGGGAACCCCTTGACCACGACGGGCTCGCCGTCGGCCGGGGCCACCTCCGGGCTGATCGCGCCGATCTCGGCGCGGATGTCGTAGGGGGTGTCGGCGCCGCCGTCGTTGACCACGTGGACCACCGGCGTCCCGGCGGCCCGCGCGGCGGCGAGCAGCCGGGCGCCGGCGGCGAGGGCCTGGTCGGCGCCTTCGAGGGCCATGACGCCGGTGCGGTAGGTGTTCTGGAAGTCGATCATGACGAGCGTGGCGTCGGCGAGCCGGGGCAGGCCGTTGTCGAGGCCGATCACGTCGCGGAGGGTCGTGGAAGCGGTGGTTGTGCTCATGGGGTGTCTCTCCTTCTGATGCGGGGCGTTGGTGGTGGCGGGAGGTCGGCCGTTTCGGCCACGCCCTGCCTCGGCGGCGCTTGAGGCGCGGGGTGTGGGGCGGCGCCCCGGGGATCCCGGCTTCGCCGGGTACCGGGCTCTGCCCGGACCCGCGCCTCAAG
>NZ_JBEYXK010000129.1:0-11895 GCF_040645035.1 Streptomyces sp. NPDC046876
CGGTCGCGGGGGGAGGGTCCGGGCCGAGCCCGGGGCCCGGCGGAGCCGGGTTTCTTGGGGCTCCGCCCCAAACCCCGCGCCTCAAACGCCGGCGGGGCTGGAAAGCCCCACCCCCCGCTTCGAAGGCAGGCCGCGCCAGCCGGCCCTCTCCGCCGCCCGTGGGCGTTCGAAGCCGGTCCGGCACATCCAGCCGGCCAGCTTTCGAAGCTGAGGGCCGGCAGTTCCAGCCTCGCCGGCGTTTGAGGCTGGGGGTACCGCCAGCGGTAGCTGGGGGAGGGTCCGGGCGGAGCCCGGTGCCCGGCGGAGCCGGGATTCTTGGGGCGGAGCTCGGGGTCACCCGAATGGGGGAGAGGCGGCTTCGGGGCTCCTTCCGCGGCATCCCCGCGCCCCGTCCGCACGGCCGACGCCGAGCCACCAAGCCCCCGGCAGGCTGGACGGCATGACACAGTCTCAGGAAAGCCGCCCCGCCCCCGCCCCCCGATGGGCCGTGTGGGCCGCGCATGCCGTCGCCCTCGTGACGCTGCCGTCCGGGATCTGGCGGCTGCTGCTCGCGGCCGGATTCCTGGCCGGGTACACCGAGGCCGGCTACGCCGCCGCCGGCATACCCGGCTGGGGCCGGCTCTACGTCGCCTGCCTCAGCATCGGCACCGAGCTGCTGGCCCTGCTCACCCTCGTCCTGGTGCGGCCGCGGGGGCCGCGGTGGCGCGGCCGACCGGTCTCACCCCGGGCCGTCACGGCCCTGGCGGGCGCGGCGGCCGCCGCCCTGGCCGTCGCCTGGACGCCGTTCGCCCTGTATTGGACGCTGCCGCACCCGGACATGACCCCGCTCGGCGCCACCGTCATCGGGTTCCTCTACCTGCCCCTGGTCGCCTGGGCCCCGCTGCTGGCCGCGGTGACGGTCTCGTACCACCGCCGTCACCGCGCCTGAGAGCTCCAGCCCTCTGCGTGGAGGCGTTCGATCCCGTCGAGGAGGAGGTCGAGGGCGAACTCGAACTCGAAGCGGTCGTCGCAGCCCTGGCCGCCCACGACCGACCCGGCGTCGTGCGCCCGGGAGGCCACGATCCCGGCGATGTGCGGATACCGGGCGGCGAGCAGGGCCGCCTGCTGATCCTGCTGATCCTGCTGATCCTGGTGAGGCTGCTGCTCGGCTTCCGCACCGGCAGGCAGCAGCTCCTGCGTGAACCCCCACACCCGGCTGCCCAGCGCGTGCATCGCGTGGTGCGTGAGGTCGGCGCTGAGCCCCCCGGCGAGGAACAGCCCGATGACGCGGTCCAGATGGGCGAGCGCCCCGGGCGTCGGCCCGCTGCGCGACCCGATGACCTGTGGAGCCCACGGGTGGCGCAGCAGCACCTCCCGGGCCGACAGCAGCCGCCCCCGTACCGCGCCCTTCCACGCGGCACCGCCCGCCGTCGGGCCGATCTCCGCGAGGACCGCGTCGAGCATGCCGTCGAGGAGCTCCTCCTTGTTGGCCACGTGCTTGTACAGCGCCATCGGCACGACGCCGAGCTCCTGCGCGAGGCTGCGCATGCTCAGCGCATCGATCCCGGACCGGTCGGCGAACGCGACGGCGGCCCGCAGGACCCGGTCTCTGCTGAGGGGCGTACGGCGCCCGCCGCCGCCGCTGCTGCCGCCGCTGCTCTGCCCGGCCATCTCCCCTGTGCCTCCCGCTCCTTGACGAGTGTACGCCGTACACCCTACCGTGGCGGCCGCAGGTGTACGCCGTACACCTCATGCCGCAGCGAAGGAGCGCCCATGACGGCCCCGCCCCCGAGAAGGCTCGCGACCGCCGCGGGCCTGTGCTTCCTGCTCACCCACGTCGCCTCGATCGGCGGCCTCGTCCTGTACGGCCCCGTCCTGCACGACGCGGCCTACGTCACCGGCGCCGGCCCGGACACGCGCGTCCTGCTGGGCGCCCTGTGCGAGGTGGTCCTCGCCCTGGCGGTCGTCGGCACGGCCCTCGCCCTGTACCCCGTGGCCCGCCGGTACGGCGAAGGCGCCGCGGTGGGCTACCTGGGCCTCCGCACCCTCGAGGCCGCCGTCATCTGCGTCGGCATCGTGGCCCTCCTCGCGGTCACGACCCTGCGCGGCAGCCCGCCGCAGGCTCCGGATGCGCTCCTGGTGGCCGGCCGGGCCCTGGTGGCGGTCCACGACTGGACGTTCCTGCTCGGCCCGAACTTCGTCCTGGGCGCCAACACGACGCTGGTGGCGTATCTGATGTACCGCTCTCGGCTGGTGCCGCGCCCCGTCGCCGTCCTCGGCCTGGTCGGCGGCCCGCTGATCTTCGCCTCGGCGGCCGCGGTCCTGTTCGGCGCCTACGCGCAGCTCTCGGCCTGGGGCTCCCTGGCCGCCCTGCCGGTCTTCGCCTGGGAGTTGGCCCTGGCGGTCCGCCTCCTCGCCAGGGGCTTCACGCCGCCCCCGGCCCCTCACACCGTGACGACCTCGACGCCGGCCGCGAGCATCCGCGTGACGAGCTCCTCGGCCAGCTCCGGGTGACAGACCACCAGGTTCATCTCCGGGTCCCCCTTCCGTACGATCAGGTACCCGCTGCCGGTGTCCTCCAGCCGCCACGCGTCCCGCTCGGTGGTCCACAGGGCCGCGTACGCCTCGACGTCGACCTCCGGCGCCCCGGACGGCGGCTCCGCGCGCAGCGTGACCGAGGGCAGCGGCCGGGCCGGGTCGGCGTTCCCGAGCCGGAGCCCGGGGTGCGACCCCTCCCCGAGCGCCTCGACCACCTCGCCGGCGGGGTAGCCGAACAGATCGACGTCGCCGAGCGCGACGGGCGCGACGGGCGCGACGGGCGCGTCCCTCCCCGCCAGCGTCACGGCCTCCAGCCCCGCCCCGCCGCCCGGCCGGGCGGTCACCTCGACCCCGCCCCACCGCACCCGGTACGCCCACGGCCCGCCGCCCGCGGCCCGTACCGGCCCGAGCCGGCCGAGCACCTCCCGCACCTCGGCCGGCCCCGCCCCGAACCCCAGCACCCCGGCCCCACCGGGCAACCGCACCCCGACCCCGGGCAACAGCTCGAACATCCGCCGGTGCCCTACAGCGACGTCCAGCAGTAGAGCCGCTCGCCGGCGCTCCGGGCCCGCCTCGCCGGCAGGACGAGCTCTTCGGCCAGGGGCTGCATGTCTTCGGAGCGCGCTCCCTGCAGCTCCTCGGCCCGCACCCATCGGGCGACGACGGCCGGTATGTCGCAGTCGCGCACCCCGGCCAGGGTGTCCCGTGCCGGGAGCTGGAGTTCCGACACCCACGGGCCCGTCACCCAGGGGTCGTCGTCATCCGCAGGGCCGTCTGGGCCGGGAGCCGGGGAGGTCGGCCACACGGTCGTCTCCTCCACCAGGTCCACCCGCCACTCGACCTGGCGGACGGCGGCGATCAGCTGCGCGAGCACGACGGTGGGATCCACGTGCTTGGCCTCGACCCCGTCGAACGCCGGCGGCTCCGTGAACAGCGGGGACCCGCCGTCCGCCTGCTCCAGCGCCTGCACGACCGATGCGGCGTCCGCCGCGCGGAAGTAGTCGCTCAGAACGCCCATCGCCCTCTCCCCGTCTCGGTCCCTCCGCAGGAGTAGATCAGACGCCGCTGTGACGGAGCACATTCCCCCCGGCGCCAGCCGACCTGTCAGCCGTCCGGGCCCCCGGCTGCGGCGGGGCCCGGGTATATCAGGCGTTCCGCGCCATCCGCCGAGATACCGGATGAGGTCGAACTCGTGGCGGGCCCCGTCACGGATCATCGACCATTCGGCGTTCGGGGTCTTCCACCAGATCCTCGACCCTGTGCGTACCGCACCTGCGATCGCAACAGTTGCCCATGCGCCGTTGGCGGTCAGCGAAGCCAGCGCGTCGCGCGCAGCCATCCGCTCACCGGGCTGTGCCGGCATCAGTCGTGACGAAGGGACGACCCGCGCCGCCCGGACAACCTTGGTGACCGGTGTGCCCTGGGGGATCCCGTCGGTCATGTCCCCGGCGGCCCCGCGTGGTCGGCCCTCCGTCCCTGGCGGTCCCCCTGCGCACGTGGGTGCTATTGCAAGCAGGCGCTTGCAATAGTTAGCGGGGTGCGGCAGGATCGGGGCATGGGATCGCTCAACGTCGGAACTCTCGGCGAGTACCTCCGCGAGCAGCGGCGGCACGCCCAGCTCTCGCTGCGGCAGCTGGCCGATGCGGCGGGGGTGTCGAATCCGTACCTGAGCCAGATCGAGCGCGGGCTGCGCAAGCCGAGCGCGGACATCCTCCAGCAGCTCGCCAAGGCGCTGCGCATCTCCGCGGAGACGCTGTACGTGCAGGCCGGGATCCTCGACGAGCGGGACCGGGACGAGGTGGAGACGCGGGCCGCCATACTCGCCGATCCGTCCATCAACGAGCGGCAGAAGCAGGTGCTGCTCCAGATCTACGAGTCGTTCCGCAAGGAGAACGCGGTCGAGACCGGCACCGAGGCCGAGCCGGCAGCCGCGGGCGAAGAGAAGCACCACACGAACTGAACTGATCCGGGAGGACCAGCCACATGGCCATCGCCGATGACCTGAAGAAGACCCTCGCCGACCCGACCCCGCTCTACTTCGCCGCCGGCACCGCCGACATCGCGGTGGAGCAGGCCAAGAAGGTGCCCGGCCTCATCGAGCAGCTGCGCGCCGAGGCGCCCGCGCGCATCGAGGCGGTGAAGAACACCGACCCGAAGATCGTTCAGCAGAAGGCCCGCGAGGCCCAGGAGGCCGTCACCGCCAAGGTGGCCGAGGTGATCGGCGCGATCGACGCCAAGCGGATCGGCGAGACGGCCCAGGACCTGGCGCTGCGCGGCGTCGGTGTGGCCGCCGAGTACGCGGTGCGCGCCAAGGAGACCTACGACCGGGTCGCCGAGCGCGGTGAGCAGGCCGTACGGACCTGGCGCGGCGAGGTGTCGGAGGAGATCGTCGACATCGCGGTCGCCGTCGAGCCGGACCGGGAGCAGTCCGCGGCCGAGGGCTCCGCCGACGCGTCGGCCGAGGGCGAGGGCGAGGGCGCGGACAGGCCGGCCGCGCGCCGGACCACCACCCGCAAGACCCCCGCGAAGAAGGCCGCGCTCGACGAGGCCTGACCGGCCACGGCCACTGGCCACGAGCCACTGGCCACGGGTCACGGGCGGCGGGCCGGGCACCTGTGCGGTGTCCGGCCCGTTGTCGTGGGGTGAGGGCCGCTCTGCCGGTAGCGTGGAGGCAGAGGGCACCAGACGTGCCACGCGTGAGAAGGCGGTCGGGTCGATGTTGATGAACGGGTTCGATAACGGGGTGCTCCCGTTGCTCGGGTTCGCCATGCTGGCGCTCGCCGTCGTGGCCTTCGTCCTCGCGCTGCTGGCCCGGGAGGACGCGTACCGGGCCGCCGACAAGCAGACCAAGACGTTCTGGCTGGTCATCCTCGGGGTCACCGTGGTGGTGGACTTCTTCCTCGGGATGCTCTTCCTGCAGATCGCCGGTCTGGTGGCGACCATCGTGTTCTTCGTCGACGTCCGGCCGGCGCTCAAGCAGGTCTCGGGCGGCGGCCGGCGCCGGGGCGGCAGCAGCAGCGACGGACCGTACGGGCCCTACAACGGCGGCCGGTGATCCGGTAGCCGCTCCGGTCCCGGACCGGTCCCGGTCCCGGTCCTGATCGGTCTTGGTCCGGCTCGGTCGGTCCCGGTCCCGGCCCTGGTCCGGCGACGGCCGCAGCCGCGGCCCGCGGTCAGGCCCCGTTGCGCGAGAGCAGGACGACGGCCACGTCGTCGGTGAGCTCGCCGCCGTTCAGGCGCCGGGCCTCGGTGACGGACGCCTCCAGCAGGCCCTCCCCGCTCAGCCCGCGCGCGATGTGCCGGTTGATCATCTCGACCATCCCGTCCTGGCCGAGCCGCTCCTTGCCCTCCCCGATGCGGCCCTCGATCAGGCCGTCGGTGTAGAGCATCAGGCTCCAGGTGCCGCCGAGCTCGACCTGGCGGCGCGGCCAGCGCGCCTTCGGCAGCAGGCCGAGGGCCGGGCCGCTGTTCTCGTACGGGAGCAGCCGCGCGGGGCGGCCCGGCCTGGACACCAGCGGTGCCGGGTGGCCGGCCAGGCACAGGCCGGCGCGGCGGCCGTCGGGGGAGATGTCCACCGTGCACAGGGTCGCGAAGATCTCCTCGCAGGGGCGCTCCACCTCCAGCACCTCCTGGAGGGTGGCCAGCAGGTCGTCGCCGCACAGGCCCGCGAGCGTCAGGGCGCGCCAGGCGATGCGCAGCTCGACGCCGAGGGCGGCCTCGTCGGGGCCGTGGCCGCAGACGTCGCCGATCATGGCGTGAACGGTGCCGTCGGGGGTGCGGACGGTGTCGTAGAAGTCGCCGCCGAGCAGGGCGCGGCTGCGGCCGGGGCGGTAGCGGGCGGCGAAGCGGAGGTCGGAGCCCTCCAGCAGCGGGGTGGGGAGCAGGCCGCGTTCGAGGCGGGCGTTCTCCTGGGCCCGAAGTTTCGATTCTGCAAGCTTGTACTGCGCGATGTCGGCCCGCTTTCTCTCCACCGCGTACCGGATGGCGCGGCTGAGCAGCCGGCCGTCCAGTTCGTCGCGGAAGAGGAAGTCCTGCGCGCCGACGCGCACGGCTTCGGCGGCGCGCTCGGCGTCGGCCTCGGCGGTCAGGACGAGCACCGCGTGGCGCGGGGCGAGGGCAAGGACCCGGCGGAGGGTGTCGAGCTGGTCGGCGGCGGTGTCGTCCCCGGCCGCGGCTGCGCCGTTGGAAGTGGCGGCAGCGGCAGCGGCAGCGGCGGCCTGGGCGCGGGAGGCGGCCCCCGGCTCCGGGAGCGCCAGGTCCAGCAGGATGCAGTGGACGTCCGGGGTGAGCAGCCGTGCGGCCTCGGTGAGGTTGCGGGCGGTGCGCAGCCGGATGCGGTGCCGGTCGGCGTCGAGGATCTCGGGGACGGTGAGTCCGCCGGCGGGGTCGTCCTCGATCACCAGCAGGGTCAGGGATGCCTGGGGCAGGACCGCCTGACCGCTCTCCGTGGCGGGGATGTCCCTCTGCCGCGGTACGGGTACGGGCATGGTCTCCGGTTCCTTCCCTCCCCCCGAGGGTGCGCTCGTCCGGCCGACCCTAGCGGGCCGCGGCGGCCGAGCGGAATGGTGCTCCCGGCCGGGGACAGCGTCATATGCCGTTGTTGCGGGGGAAAATCCTCCTCGCCGAATGACCAACGTCACGGCGGGGGACGTCCTCGTCCCGCCCAGCGAGACGTTGCCCACACCCGCGTGGTTGCGTCAGGCTTCCGGAGCCGGAGCCGGAGCCGGAGCCGGAGCCGGAGCCGGAGCCGGAGCCCGGCACCCGTCCGTCACGCGTCCGGGCGGACGACCGCCTTGATCGGCATCGAGCCGGCGCCGGCCAGGGTGACGTTGCGCCCGGGGCGCGGGGCGTGGACGATCGCGCCGTCGCCCACGTACATCCCGACGTGGCTCGCGTCGTCGAAGTAGATGATCAGGTCGCCGGGCCGCATGTCCTTGATCGCGACCTTCGGCAGCAGCCGCAGCTGCTCCTGCGAGGTGCGCGGGATGCCCCGGCCCGCCGCCTTCCAGGCCTGCGAGGTCAGCCCCGAGCAGTCGTACGAGGCCGGCCCCACGGCGCCCCAGACGTACGGCTTGCCGATCTGGGCGGTGGCGAACTGCACCGCCTTCTTGCCCGACTCCGAGGCCGAGCTGTTGATCTCCTTCAGCACGCCCGTGGAGAGCCAGGCCGTCTGCGCCTGGTACTGGGCGTCCTGCTCGAGCTGGAGCAGCCGGGCCTTCTCCTCGGCCCGGAGCTTGCTCTCCAGCTCCTCCGCCGCCTTGATCTTGGCCTCGATCTCCTTCTTCGAGGCCTCCTTCTTGACCCGGTTCGCCTCGAGCTTCTGCCATTCGGTGTTGGCGTCCTTGGCGTACTGCTGCAGGGCGGTCTGGGTCCGGTTCATCTCCGACAGCAGGTCGGAGGTGGCCTTCTCGCCCTGGCGGATCCGGTCCGCCCCGTCGAGGAACTGGCTCGGGCTGCCGCTCAGCGCCAGCCGGGCCTGGGGCGGCAGCCCGTTCGAGCGGTACTGGGCGCGCGCGGCGGCTCCGGCGCGGTTCTTCAGGGAGGTGATGCGGTCCTGGCCGGCGACGACCTGCTTGGCGATCTCGACGATCTTGTCGGACTGGGCCTTGGCCTCGCTCTCCGCCAGGTTGTAGGCATCGGTGGCCGTGCCCGCCTGGCGGTAGAGGTCCTCGATGTCCTTGCGGACCTGCTCCAGGGACGTGGCGCCCGGTTCGGGCAGCGGCGCGGCCTGCGCCGTCCCGGTCAGGGCCGTCACCGCGAGCAGCGCCGTCGCGCACAGCAGCGTCAGGGCGGAGGCGCTGCTCCTGCGCCGCCGCCTCGGCTCCACGGTCCCCATGGTTCCCCCCAGATGCGAATCTGACTATTCATCAGTAACTTTCGCTGCCCTCGGGATGGTGCCACGACTCGGAGAAAACCAACACCCTCACGGGCGCTCTCCGGATCTTCCGACCCGTCCCGGACCAGTCCCCACACGCGGTTCGGACAGCTCAACGGTCCACCCCGGCACCCCGTTCCCCCGCCGTCCCCCATTCACCCCGCAGGTTCACCCCGCCGGGCGCAGCGCCTCCCAACGCACCGTCAGCTCCCCCTGCCGCCACCGCTTCGGACCGTCCGTCAGCGGCCAGTCCGCGGCCAGCGCCCGCGCCGTGCGGATCCAGCGCTGACGCGCCCCGTACGAGGCGTACGGCGCGGCCGCCGCCCAGGCCCGGTCGAAGTCCCGCAGGAACGCGTGCACCGGCTCGCCCGGCACGTTGCGGTGGATCAGCGCCTTCGGCAGCCGCTCCGCCAGGTCCGACGGGCGCTCCAGGGAGCCCAGACGGGTCGCGAACGTCACCGTGCGCGCCCCCTCGGGCCCCAACGCGACCCACACGTGCCGCCGCCCGATCTCGTCGCAGGTGCCCTCCACCAGCAGTCCCTCCGGGGTCAGCCGGGCACACAGCCGCTCCCAGACCGCCGCCACCTGTTCCTCGTCGTACTGGCGCAGCACGTTCGCCGCGCGGATCAGCGCCGGCCGCGCCCCGCCCTCCAGCGGCACCTCGAACCCGCCGTGCCGGAAGGCGAGCCCCTCGCGCTCGTACGGCTTCGCCGCCGCGACCCGCGCCGGCTCGATCTCGATGCCGACCACCCGCACCCGCGGCGCCGCCTCCCGCAGCCGTGCCAGCAGCTCCACCGCCGTCCACGGCGCCGCCCCGTAGCCCAGGTCCACCGCCACCGGCGCCTCGGCCCGCCGCAGCGCCCGGCCGTGCACCGCCGCGATCCAGCGGTCCATGCGGCGCAGCCGGTTCGGGTTCGTCGTACCGCGCGTCACCGTCCCCACCGGGCGGCCCTGGCCGCCGCCGCGGCCGCTGCGGCCCGTGCCGCCGGTACGTGCCGGGGGCGAAGTGGAGTGCTGGGACATGCGCCGAGCGTAAGCGGAGGGCACCCACCGCAGGAAAACCGGGCAGATCACGAAGGAAAAATCCGCCACGGCCGGAATGCGCGGGGCGGCCGTCCGGGTTGCACTCCTAGAAGGGCGCCGGGTGCGCCCCGTCGGCATGCCCGCACATGCCGTCCACCCGCCGTCCCGTCAGTCGCTGTCGTCCGAGCGAGATCCGAGCGAGAGGAACTGCTCCCTTGAGCCAGTACGTGTCCCGCATCGGCGGCAGCCTCGGCGGCCGGATCGCCGCCGTCCGCGGCACCCGCCACGACGCGCCCCGCCTGCGCATCCCGGCCGTCGGCCACCACCGCAAGCCGCGCCGCGTCGCCATGCTCAGCGTGCACACCTCTCCCCTGCACCAGCCCGGGACCGGCGACGCCGGCGGGATGAACGTGTACATCGTGGAACTGGCCAAGCGCCTCGCCGCGATCAACATCGAGGTCGAGATCTTCACCCGCGCCACCGAGGGCGGCCTGCCGCCCGCCGTCGAGCTCGCCCCCGGCGTCCTCGTCCGGCACGTCGACGCCGGCCCCTACGAAGGCCTCGCCAAGGAGGAGCTCCCCGCCCAGCTGTGCGCCTTCACCCACGGCGTGATGCAGGCCTGGGCCGGCCACCGCCCCGGCCACTACGACCTCGTCCACTCCCACTACTGGCTCTCCGGACACGTCGGCTGGCTCGCCGCCCAGCGCTGGGGCGTCCCCCTCGTCCACGCCATGCACACCATGGCCAAGGTCAAGAACGCCGCCCTCGCCGAGGGCGACACCCCCGAGCCGCCCGCCCGCGTCATCGGCGAGACCCAGATCGTCGCCGCCGCCGACCGGCTCATCGCCAACACCACCGAGGAGGCCGAGGAACTGGTCCGGCACTACGACGCCGACCCCGGCAAGGTCGCCGTCGTCCACCCCGGCGTGAACCTCGACCGCTTCACCGTCGGCGACGGCCGCGCCGCCGCCCGCGCCCGCCTCGGCCTGCCGCAGGACGCCGTCATACCGCTCTTCGCCGGCCGGATCCAGCCGCTCAAGGCCCCCGACGTGCTGCTGCGCGCCGTCGCCGAGCTCGTCGGCCAGGACCCCTCGCTGCGCCGCCGCCTCTTCGTCCCCGTCGTCGGCGGCCCCAGCGGCAGCGGCCTCGCCAAGCCCGAGGGGCTGCAGAAGCTCGCCGCCCGGCTCGGCATCGCCGACCTCGTCCACTTCCACCCGCCCGTCGCCCAGGACCGGCTCGCGGACTGGTTCCGGGCGGCGTCCGTACTGGTCATGCCGTCCTACAGCGAGTCCTTCGGGCTCGTCGCGATCGAGGCCCAGGCCACCGGTACGCCCGTACTGGCCGCGGAGGTCGGCGGGCTGCCCGTCGCCGTCAACGACGGCGTCACCGGCATACTCGTCCCCGGCCACGACCCGGTCGACTACGCCCGCGAGCTGCGGCGCTTCGTCGACGACCCCGGGCTCAGCGCGCGCATGGGCGGCGAGGCCGCTCGGCACGCCGGGTTCTTCGGCTGGGACACCGCCGCCGGTGGCACGGCGGACGTGTACACCGCGGCGATGCACGACCACCGCCGTCGCGTACGCTCCCACCATGGCTGACACCGCCGCGATCATCGAGAGCGCGCTCAACGGCGCGGAACTGAGCTGGGAGAGCCCCGAGCCGGGGTCGTACGTCGTCCAGCTGCCCGGCACCCGCAAGCTGGCCACGACCTGCTCGCTCAAGGTCGGCCGGCACTCGCTGTCGATCAACGCCTTCGTGATCCGGCACCCGGACGAGAACGAGGCCGGCGTCCACCGGTGGCTGCTGGAACGCAACCTGAAGCTGTACGGGATGGCGTACGCGGTGGACCGCCTGGGCGACATCTACCTCACGGCCCGCCTCCCGCTGTCGGTGGTCACCCCGGACGACCTGGACCGGCTGCTCGGCACGGTCCTGGAGGCCGCCGACGGCGCCTTCAACACCCTCCTGGAGCTGGGCTTCGCGAGCGCGATCCGGCGGGAGTACGAGTGGCGCGTCGCCCGCGGCGAATCCACCCGGAACCTGGACGCCTTCCGCCACCTGACCCAGCCGACCCCCTAACCCGGCTCCGGCTGCGCGGCCGCCCCCGGCCGGTGCCCGGCCACCCGCGGACGCGCAGTTCCCTGCGCCCCTGTGGGCCCGGCGCTTCCCGGCCGCCTACGGCCCGTCCGTGCCCACTCGCCCAGTTCCCCGCGCCCCTGGGGGTCGGGTGGTTCTTGGCCGTCTGCGGGCCGTGGGTGGTTGTTCGCGCAGTTCCCCGCGCCCCTGGGGTTTCGACGGTGTTCGCTCGTCTGCGGGCCGTGGGTGGTTGTTCGCGCAGTTCCTCGCGCCCCTGGGGTTTCGACGGTGTTCGCTCGTCTGCGGGCGGTGGGTGGTTGTTCGCGCAGTTCCTCGCGCCCCTGGGGTTTCGACGGTGTTCGCTCGTCTGCGGGCGGTGGGTGGTTGTTCGCGCAGTTCCTCGC
>NZ_JBEYXK010000129.1:11995-17158 GCF_040645035.1 Streptomyces sp. NPDC046876
GCCCCTGGGGTTTCGACGGTGTTCGCTCGTCTGCGGGCGGTGGGTGGTTGTTCGCGCAGTCCTCGCGCCCCTGGCGGGGGTCCGGGACCGCATGGAAGCTGGCCGCACCCAACGGATCAGGGCAGCACCCCCAGGGGCGCGGGGAACTGCGCGCTCAGCCACCCACGACCCGCAGGCAGCGGACGGGGGAGCCACCCAGGGGCGCGGGGAACTGCGCGCTCAGCCACCCACGACCCGCAGGCAGCGGACCGGGGGAGCCACCCAGGGGCGCGGGGAACTGCGCGAGCAACCACCCACGGTCCGCAGGCAGCGGACTGGGGGAGAGCCCCTCGAGGGGCGCGGGGAACTGCGTGGGGTGGCGGGTGCGGCCAGTGGGGCTAGGCGGCCGGGGCAGGGGCTTCGGCCGCGGCGGGGGCGGGGGTGCCCGCGGCGGTCGGCGGCTTCGGCTCGGGCGGGAGGTGCCGCATCAGGAGCCAGTAGCCCACCGCCGTCACGGTGCCCAGGACACCGGTGGCGCCCCACAGCCACGCCGCCCCGAACCGGTCGATCACCTGCCCGGCCATCAGCGGTGCGACCAGCGACGCCACCGACCAGGACATCGTGTACACCCCCTGGTAGCGCCCCCGCCCCCGCACCGGCGACAACCGCACCACCAGCCCCATCTGCGTCGGCGAGTTCACGATCTCCGCCAGCGTCCACACGCACACCGTCAGCGCGTACGCCCACAGCGACCCCGCGAAGGCCGTCAGCGCGAACCCGTACCCCGCCAGCAGCGCCGAGACCACCAGCAGCATCTGCGGGTTCCGGTGTTCGATGAACCGGGTCACCGGGATCTGCAGGGCCACGATCAGCAGGCCGTTCACCGCGATCGCCAGCCCGTAGTCGCCCGGCGAGAACCCGGCGGCCCCCATCGCCACCGGCAGCCCCACCGAGCCCTGCGTGAAGATCAGCGAGATCAGGAACGACAGCCCGACCACGCCCATGAACCGCCCGTCGCGCAGGACGCTCCCCAGCCCCACTGCCGGCTCGCCGGGGAGGGCGGCCCCGCCACCGGCCGCCCCGGCCGCCCCGACCGCGTCGGGCCGTGACTCCGGCAGCTTCACGTACACCAGCACCGCACACAGCAGCGTCAGCGCCGCCTCACCGAGGAACCCGGCGAGGTAGCTGTACTCGGCGACCAGCCCCGCCGTCATCGAGCTGATCGCGAAGCCCAGGTTGATCGCCCAGTAGTTCAGTGCGAAGGCCCGCACCCGGTCCTCGGGCCGGACGATGTCGGCCATCATCGCGGACACCGCCGGACGCGAGGCGTTCGAGGCCATGCCCACCAGCAGCGCCACCGCGGCGATCGCTGCCGGATGCTCCATGAACCCCAGCAGCGCCACCGAGAACGCGGTCGAGACGTTCGCCGCCATCAGCGTCGGGCGCCGCCCCAGCCGGTCGGTCATCACCCCGGCCACCAGCGCGGAGACCACGCCGCCCAGCCCGTGCAGGGCCGCGACCAGTCCCGCGAACGAGGCCGAGTAGCCCCGCTCCAGCGTCAGGTACAGCGTCATGAAGGTGGCGACGAAGGCCCCGAGCCGGTTGACCAGCGTGCTCGTCCACAGCCACCAGAACTCCCGTGGCAGCCCCGCCACGCTCTCGCGCAACGCACGTCTCAGACTTCCCACGGACATACGGAATCCCCCCGGCGATGTAAGTGGCCCTGCTGCCTCCTGGACCCTACGATCACCGGCCGCCCCAGGCCACCGGATTGACGCCCGGCGTCAATCCACCGGGCCCCCGGACACCGCGCGCAGCGGCCCCGGCGCGTCCATTAGGCTCGGACGCATGGCCGACGCACCGTACAAGCTGATCCTCCTCCGCCACGGCGAGAGCGAGTGGAACGCCAAGAACCTGTTCACCGGCTGGGTGGACGTCAACCTCAACGAGAAGGGCGAGAAGGAGGCGGTCCGCGGCGGTGAGCTGCTCAAGGACGCCGGCCTGCTCCCCGATGTCGTGCACACCTCGCTCCAGAAGCGTGCCATCCGCACCGCGCAGCTGGCCCTCGAGGCCGCCGACCGCCACTGGATCCCGGTCCACCGCTCCTGGCGCCTGAACGAGCGCCACTACGGCGCCCTCCAGGGCAAGGACAAGGCCCAGACCCTCGCCGAGTTCGGCGAGGAGCAGTTCATGCTGTGGCGCCGCTCGTACGACACCCCGCCGCCGGCCCTCGAGGACGGCACCGAGTTCTCCCAGTCCGAGGACCCGCGCTACGCCTCCATCCCGCCGGAGCTGCGCCCGCGCACCGAGTGCCTCAAGGACGTCGTCGTCCGCATGCTCCCGTACTGGTACGACGCGATCGTCCCGGACCTCCTCGACGGCCACACCGTCCTGGTCGCCGCGCACGGCAACTCCCTGCGCGCCCTGGTCAAGCACCTCGACGGCATCTCCGACGCCGACATCGCAGGCCTGAACATCCCGACCGGCATCCCACTCTCCTACGAGCTCGACGCCGACTTCAAGCCCCTCAACCCGGGCGGCACGTACCTCGACCCGGAGGCCGCCGCGGCCGCCATCGAGGCCGTCAAGAACCAGGGCAAGAAGAAGTAAGAAGAGCGATCACGCCCCTGACCTGCACACATGGTGCGGGTTGGGGGCGCTCTTTTGCCCTGGTCCCACTGTGGGCCCTCAGCCCTGGGAAGCGTCCGGCTCCGCAGGGCCCTGCCAAGAGCCTGCCGTGCCCTGTCCCGGCTGCTCGGCATCAGATGGGCGTACACCTTCAGGGTGAGTCCCGGGTCGGAGTGCCCGAGGTACTCGCTCACCGCCTTGATGCTCTCGCCCGCGTCCAGCAGCACGGACGCGTAGAAGTGCCTCAGCGCGTGCATGCCGTGCTCTCGCGCGGCGGCGTGCTCCCGGCTCTTCGCCGCGGGGATGACTCCCACCTCGGCGAGCGAGGGCTTCCAGTGGTCCTCATTCAGCGACCTACGCCAGACATGGCCACCAAGGGCCGGTGAAGAGCAGTCTCTTGGTGATGGGCGGGCCGCCGGCGCGCATCCAGGGCAGCGTCCGCAGATGTGACTCGGCTGGAACGAGCCCAGGGGCCGGGATCCGATGCGGGGGAAGGCGTGGGGCTTGAATCTTGGAGATGGACGACGCCATGCCCCCACGTGAGCCGGTAGTCGTGATGATGGCGAAGTTCGTCAACAGCGCGGGCGACGTCGTGGAGTACGGCGTGGACCTTGGGAGCCCGGGGCGGACGTGGCAGACGGAATCGGAGGTCATCCAGTGACCGCCGTCGCCGGTTCTGTCCGGCCGGTCTGCGTTCTGATGGCTGGGCTTCCCGGTTCGGGGAGGACGACGTTGTCTCGCACGCTTACCGACCGCGGCTTCGTCAGGCTGTGCCCAGATGAAGAGATGTTCCGTCGGCATGGTGTGTACGGAGTCGACTTCCCCCGAGGCACGTTTCCGGCCCTTGAGCGCCCGGTTCTCGAAGAGGTCTCTCTGGAGCTTCAGAAGCAACTCCGCGCGGGAAAGAATGTGGTGGTCGACCATGGTTTCTGGACGCCGGACGAGCGTGCTTGGTGGCACACGACTGCAACGGACGCCGGCGCAACTTCGGTGTTGGTCTACCTGGAGGCCAGACGCGAGGAGCTTTGGGAACGCGTCAGCAACACTCGGGCCGGATCGCCCTGGCTCCCTGCCTGGCTAGCGAGTGGTGGTGAGCCCCGAAACCCCGGTTCCCGGTCGGATGCCGGGGTTTCGCGTACCCCCTGCTAGTTGCTGGATCCCAGGTCAGCGACCCTTCAAGTTGCCAGGACCGGTGCTGGACCCAGCGACCCCTGTTGCTGGACCTAGCACCCGTCTAGGGGCCTCTGTGGGTGGAGAAGGCCGTCTCTTTCGGATCTTGCTTCCGAGCCGGGCCTGGCGCAGAAAACTCCTTTGGGGCGTCGCCCCTCCGCACATGAGAATGCGTCGTCATGGGAGCGGACATACACGGGTTCATCGAGTGTCGGGTCACGTACGGCACCATCGACGAGGAGGATTCGAGCTGGGATGCCGCCATCGACCTGTCTCTGCTGTACAACGGAAACAGTTACGACGCCTTCGGCTGCCTGTTCGGCGTCCGGAATTACTCCGGCTTCCGGCCCCTCGCTGAAGGGCGGGGGCTGCCGCCCGACGTGACTGAGGAGGTCCGGGGCTACTACGAGGATGACCCGTACCTCTACCACAGCGCGTCCTGGATCGGGTGGGAGGAGCTGGCCGCCGTCGACTGGGACGAGCCCAACCTCCCCGTCGACGCCCGCGTGCACGAGTACCGGATCACGCGGGTGGAGCGTATGACCCGTCGGGAGGCGTTGAGCCAGGACGGAAGGTGGGCCCCGGTCTGGGCGACCATGAAGGCCCTCGCCGACGTGCACGGCCCTGAGTACGTCCGGCTCGTCGTCTGGTTCGACAACTAGACGGAGCGGCCTTCGGCCGCCGACCCTTGGCAGCTCGCTGCGCTCGCGCCCGCCGCTCAGCGGGGCATCCCAGAGTGGGCGACTGGCAGGGCGTCACGGGTGTGACGCCCCGGCATCACGCCTCGTCGCGCGTGACGGCCTGGCCGACCTCGGTGCCCTGGACCTGCGTGCCTCTGGCGTCCCGGCCGCCGTGACGCCCGTGACGCCGAGCCGAGCAGGAGAGGCAGCAGCAGCAGTCGAGGCCCCTGTCGGCGGTGCATTCCGCCGGTGGGGGCCTCCGGCGTTGGCGTGCGGGCGGCGGGCTGACAGGATCATCGGCATGGGGGTGCCGATGGGGATGCGGAACATACGCAAAACGGTCAACCGGGTGTGCGGGGGCATCTGCGTCGCGGTGCTGGCCGCTCTCTGCGGCTTCGTGGTCGTCGACGACTGGCGGCTGCTGCACATACGGGCCGGCGACTGCCTGACCGGCGCGGCGCAGGAGGAACCGGACCCGGTCGGGTGCGCGGAGCCCGCGGCCCGCGAGGTGGTGCTCCGGGTGTTCGAGGGCGAGCTCGACGCAAGCATGTGCGACGCGGTGCCCGGGGCGGAGCGGTCCTACGTGGTGGAGGCCCATGTGTCCCCCGACTGGAACGTCGTCTGCACGGCCCCCCGCGACGGCGCGGGCCGGGCGGGGCACGGCCGACAGGTGTGACGAGGGGCCCCGGCCCGGGCACTGCCCGGG
>NZ_JBEYXK010000130.1:0-10072 GCF_040645035.1 Streptomyces sp. NPDC046876
TTCAACGGCCGCTCAAGATGCTCATCGAAGGCCGCGCACACCTCGTCCAGCGCACCCGCGAACACCGGGTACTGCGCATACAGCTCGCGCCCCATGCCCGCCCGCTGGCTGCCCTGCCCCGTGAACAGGAAGGCCGTCTGGCCGCCGACCGGGGAGCCCGCGATCGGGGCCGCGCCCGCGGCGACGGCCTCCAGGCCGGCCAGCAGCCCGTCGCGGTCGGCGGCCACCACGGCCGCGCGGTGCTCGAAGGCGGCGCGCTGGGTGGCGAGGGCCGTGGCGACGGCGTGCTCGTCCCACCCGTCCGCGGGGGCGGAGTCCAGGGACTCGCGCAGCTGCGCGGCCTGTTCGCGCAGGGCCTCGGGGGTCTTGGCGGAGACCAGCCACGGCACCACCGGCAGGACGGCCGGGGCAGGAGCGGTCTCAGGCTGCTGCGCCGGGGCCTCCTCCACGATGACGTGGGCGTTCGTACCGCTGATGCCGAACGACGAGACGCCCGCGCGCCGGACCCGCTCGCCGTCCGCGGGCCAGTCCCGGGCCTCGGTGAGCAGCCGGACCGTGCCGGCCGACCAGTCGACGTGGCTGGTCGGGGCGTCCACGCCCAGTGTCTTCGGCAGCCGCTCGTGCCGCAGCGCCTCGACCATCTTGATGACGCCGGCGACACCGGCGGCGGCCTGGGTGTGCCCCAGGTTGGACTTCACCGAGCCCAGCCACAGCGGCCGGTCCTCCGCCCGGTCGCGCCCGTACGTCGCGAGCAGCGCGCCCGCTTCGATCGGGTCGCCGAGCCGGGTGCCGGTGCCGTGCGCCTCGACGGAGTCCACGTCGGCGCCGCGCAGGCCGCTGACGGCCAGGGCCTGCTCGATCAGGCGCTGCTGGGCGGGCCCGTTGGGGGCGGTGAGGCCGTTGCTGGCGCCGTCCTGGTTGACGGCGGAGCCGCGCAGGACCGCCAGGACCCGGTGGCCGCGGCGGCGGGCGTCACTGAGCCGTTCCAGGACGAGCATGCCGGCGCCCTCGGCCCAGCCGGTGCCGTCGGCGGCCTCCGCGAAGGGCTTGCAGCGGCCGTCGGGGGCCAGGCCGCGCTGCCGGCTGAACGCGGTGAACGTGCCGGGGCTGGACATGACCGCGACACCGCCGGCGAGGACGAGGGAGCACTCGCCGCTGCGCAGGGCGGCGGCGGCCAGGTGCAGGGCGACCAGGGAGGAGGAGCAGGCGGTGTCAACGGTGAGGGTGGGGCCCTCGAGGCCGAGGGCGTAGGCGACGCGCCCGGAGATGACGCTGGTGGCGCTGCCGGTCAGCAGGTAGCCCTCGTACCCCTCGGGTGCCTGGTGCAGCAGCGGCCCGTACTCCTGCGGCTCGGCGCCGACGAACACGCCTGTGCTGCTGCCGCGCAGCGCGTGCGGGTCGATGCCCGCGCGCTCCAGGGCCTCCCAGGAGGTCTCCAGCGTCAACCGCTGCTGGGGGTCCATGGAGGCGGCCTCGCGGGGGCTGATGCCGAAGAAGTCGGCGTCGAACTCGGCTGCCCCGTACAGGAATCCGCCTTCGCGGGCGTACGTCTTGCCGGGCGCGTCCGGGTCCGGGTCGTACAGGTTCTCGACGTCCCAGCCGCGGTCGTCGGGCAGGGGGCCGATCGCGTCGCCGCCGGCGGCGACGAGCTCCCACAGCTGCTCGGGCGAGGCGATGCCGCCCGGGTAGCGGCAGGCCATGCCGACGACGGCGAGCGGCTCGTCGGCGGCCGCGGCCGCGGCGCCGCGCAGCGTCGCGGGCACGGCGGAGCCGTCCGCGTCGCCGGCGGCGGCGTCGATGCCGAGGACGTCCCACAGCAGGCGGCGGGCCAGGGCCCGCGGGGTGGGGTGGTCGAAGGCGATGGAGACGGGCAGGTCGACGCCGAGGGCGTCGCCGAGCCTGCGGTGCAGGTCGACGACGGCCAGTGAGTCGAAGCCGAGGCGCAGGAACGGCAGGTCCGCGTCGAGCGGCCCGGCCGGTTCCCGGCCCGCCTTGCGCAGGGCCGCGTCCGCCTCCTGCCGGACCACCGCGAGCAGTCGACGGAGCTGCTCGCCCTGCGCCAGCCCGGACAGTTCGGCGGCGAGCGGCGACAGGGACGGGGAGGGGGAGGGGGAGGATGCGGATGCGGTCATGTCACCGGGCTCCAGTGTCGATTTCTGCGCGGGAGGTGATCAAACGAGAGGCGGAGACCACCTCGCCGTCGCGGAGGAGGAGCTCCGCCGGGGCCGGACGGCCCAGGAAGAGCAGCAGGCTGGCGGTGGGGCCGTACGCGCCCACGTTGGGGACGGCGAGTACGTCGCCGGGGACGGGCGCCGGGATCCGGGCGGCCTTCGCCAGCTGGTCGCCGGGGGTGCACAGCGGTCCGGCCAGCACCACGTTCGCCAGCTCGGGGCCGCCGTCGGCGCCGCCGTCCGGGCCCCCGTCCGTACCGCCGGAGCGCGGCTCGACGGCCAGCGGCAGCAGCCGGCCCAGTCCAGCCATGCCGCCGAGGGTGTTGATGCCGGCGTCGAGGATCGCGAACGTCTTGCCGCGACTGTGCTTGACGTTGGTCACGGTGGTCAGGAGCCGCCCGCAGTCGCCCGCCAGGTAGCGGCCCGACTCGCAGGCGATCTCGAGCGAGCCGTCCCGCCAGCGCGGCAGGTGCTCGTCGAGGGCCTTCTCCAGCGCGGTGCGCAGCAGCGTGTACACGGGCCGCTCGCCCGGCACCGAGTAGGGCGCGGCGAATCCGCCGCCGATGTCGAGGACCTGCAGCGGCAGGCCGTACTCGCGCTCCAGGCGGGCCGCGGACTCGATGGTCGCCGTGAACTCGGCGATCAGGCTGTCCTCGTCGCGGGAGTTGCTCAACGGGAAGAAGTGCGCGCCGACGACCCGGGTGCCGGGTACGGCCAGCAGCCGGGGCATCAGCTCCGGCAGGGTCTCGGCGTCGATGCCGAACTGCGAGGGCGTACCCGTCATCCGGATGCTGGTGGTGGCCGCGGCGGCCGCGCTGTTGACCCGTACGAGGACCTCGGCGACGGCGCCCAGGGCGGTGGCCTGTGCACCGAGGCGCTCCAGGTCGCCCAGGGACTCCACGGAGAAGGTCCGTACGCCGGCGGCCAGGGCGGCCGTCATCTCCTCGGCCGTCTTGCCGGGGCCCGAGTACAGGATCCGGCCGGGCTCCTGGCCCGCTTCGAGGGCGTTCGCCAGCTCGCCCGGCGAGCACACCTCGGCCCGGCAGCCGCCCGGGCCCTCGGCGAGGGCCCGGACCAGGCCGGGGTGCGGGTTGGCCTTCAGCGAGTAGAACAGGGTGAACGACTCGGGCAGGGCCTCGCGCAGCGCGTCGCGGGCGGCGACGGCCCGGTCCAGGTCGTACACGTACAGCGGGGAGCCGTGGCGGGCCACGAGCTCCCGGTCGCCGGGCCCGGTCACTTGGAGCCCTCCAGCAGTGCGGCGAGCTGCTGCTTGGCGTTCTTGCCGTTGGAGGTCAGCGGGAACTGCTCGATCACCTTGCACATCGCCGGGACCTTGACGGTCTCCAGGCGCTGGGCGAGCTCGCGCAGGACGCCCTGCGGGGTGACCGTGTCCGACTCGATGAAGATCATCAGGTCGCGGTCGGCGGTCGGCTTGAGGGCGGCCGCGTTGCGCACGCCGGGGATGTCCATGGCGGCGGCCTCGATCTCGATCGTCGACACGCGCATGCCCTTGCGCTTGAACATGTCGTCGCGGCGGCCCTCGAAGTAGAGGTAGCCGTCGGCGTCGACGCGGCCGTAGTCGCCGGTGTGCAGGCGCGTGGTGCCGGTGGCCGGATCGGTGCGGAAGGTCTTCTCGGTGATCTCGGGCAGCCGCCAGTAGCCGGCCATGACGTGCGGGCCGGTCACGGTGATCTCGCCGCTCTCGCCCGCCGGGACCTCGCGGCCGTCCGCGTCGAGGATGGCGATCTCGGTGCCGGGGATCGGCTTGCCCGAGGAGCCCGGGCGCTCGTGGTCCTCGGCCGGCGGCATGATCGTGATCCGCTTGCACTCCGAGATGCCGTACATCCGGACGACCTTGGCCTCGGGGAAGCAGCGCCACAGGCCGTCGATGATGCGCTGCTCCAGGGCGGCGCCGGTGCTGGTGAACATGCGCAGCTTCGTCGGGCGCGGGTCGCGGTCGGCGAGCCGGATCAGCGGGCCGCCGAGCGAGGGCACCAGCGGCAGCACGGTGGCGCCGCTCTCGCGGATCAGCAGGTGGAGCTTGGAGTCGGCCTCGCCGTCGGCCAGCACCAGTTCGGCGCCGGACAGGCAGCACAGCAGCACCTGGAAGAGGCCGTAGTCGAAGGAGAGCGGGACGCGGACGAAGACGGTGTCGTCGCTGCGGTAGCCCAGGACGGCGTTGATGGACGCCGCCGCGAAGGACATCTGCGCGTGCGGGCAGATGATGCCCTTGGGGGTGGCGGTGGAGCCGGAGGTGTAGATGAGCACGGCGGGCTCGGTGACCGGGTGGTCCTGCTCGGCGTCCGGGATCACCGCGGTGTGGTCCAGGTCGGCCCAGATCGCGCCGATCTCGTGGACGGGCCGGTCGGTGAGGGCGGCGACCTTCTCCCCGAAGCCGTCGGTGACGACGACCAGGCGCGGCTCGCAGTTGGCGATGACCGCCCGCAGGTGGAACTCCTTCATCTCGGCGCTGATCGGCACCAGCGCCGCCCCGCAGCGCGAGGCCGCGTACAGCAGGGCGACCGTCTCGCGGATGTTGGGCAGCCGGGCCACGATCCGGTCGCCCGGGCGCACGCCCTGGCGGCGCAGCCAGTCGGCGGCCGCGTGGCTCTGCCGGACGAGGGCCTCCCAGGTCCAGGCGTCCCGGGAGTCGCGCACGGCGATCTGCTCCGGGCGCGGGGCCGCGGAGGCGTCGAGCAGCTGGTGCAGCAGGCGGGCTGCGGGGGTTTCGGTGGGCTGGTCGGCCACGGACTTCTCCTTGTCAGACAATCGCCGGGCGGCGGGGCTGCGGGGCGGCGGGCAGGTCACGACTGAGCGGCGTCACGACTGCGCGGCGCGGGCCCTGAGGGCGGACCGGTCGATCTTCCGGTTGGCGTTCATGGGGAACTGGTCCACGTGCTGGATCAGCCGCGGCACCAGCGCCTTGGGCAGGGCTGCGGTCAGCTGCCGGGCCAGGTCGGCCGGGCGCTGCGCGGTGCCGGTGTAGAAGGCGGCCAGTTCGCTGCTGCCGCCGGCGGGGACCGCCACGGTGACGGCGTCCTCGATGCCGGGCAGCCGGCGCAGGGCGTGGCTGACCTCGGACAGCTCCACCCGCCAGCCCTGGACCTGCACTTGGTCGTCGGCGCGGCCGAGGTAGCTGATCTCGCCGTCCGCGTACCGGCGCACCCGGTCGCCGGTGCGGTACCAGCGCCGGCCGGCGTGCGTCAGGAAGCGGCCCTCGTCGTGGGCGGGGTCCAGGTAGCCGGAGCACATCTGCGGCCCCGTGATGCACAGTTCGCCCTCGGCCGCGCCCGAGCCGTCGGGCTCGGCGAGGGAGCCGTCGGGGGCGAGCAGCAGGTGGTCCAGGGCGGGGTGGACTGCGCCGATCGGGACGATGTCGTTGACGTAGCGCTCGTCCGGGGTGGCGGGGGACAGCACGTGCGCCGTGACCGTGATGGTGAGCTCGGTGGGCCCGTACAGGTTCTCGACGGTGGAGTGCGGGGCCGCGGCCCGCCATTCCTCGGCGTCGCCGCGCAGCAGCGGCTCGCCCGCGAACAAGGAGCGCCGCAGCGTCGGGAACGCGCCCGGTGCGAGCGCGCCCGAGCGGCGGGCCAGGGCCACCGAGCCGGGGGTCGCGAACCAGACGGTCATGCCCTCGGCGGCGAAGAACTCCGGCAGCGACCGGTACGCCGACAGCGGCAGCGGCACGACGCAGCCGCCCGCGCCCCAGGCGCAGAACAGGTCGAACATCGCGCAGTCGAAGGTGAGGTCGAAGGTCTGCGAGAACACGTCGTCGGGCCCGAAGCCGTAGCGCCCGTCCAGCGTCGTGAAGTAGCTGTCGGCCGCCCGGTGGGTGGTCGGTACGCCCTTGGGCTCGCCGGTGGAGCCGGAGGTGAACAGGATGTACGCGACGTCGTCGGGGGCGGCGCCGAGCGGGGCGCCCAGGGCCTCCTCGCGCGGCGCCCGGGTGATCACACCGGGGGCCTCGGGGGCGCCGACGGCGAGCACGGCCAGGCCCGGCACGCCGTACCCGGCGACCAGGCGGGCCCCGGCCGCGTCGGTGACGACGGCCTCGGCGCGCGAGGCGCGCAGCACGGCCGCGTTGCGGGCGGCCGGGAAGCCGGGGTGCACGGGGACGGCGGTGGCGCCCAGGTAGAGCGCGGCGAGCAGGCCGACGTACGCCTCGAAGCTCTTCGTCGCGAGGACGGCGACACTGCGCGGCGCCCGGCCGCCGTGGGCGGCGCGCAGGGCGCCCGCCCAGGCCAGGGCCGTGGCATGGGCCTCGGCGTAGCTGACGGCGCCGGTGCCGGGCAGCCGGAACGCGGGCCGGTCGGGGCCGGCCGCCAGACCGCGCAGGAACCGGCCGTGCAGGGTCCCCTCCAGGGACGGGACGGCGGATCCGGCCGGCGCCGCCGACTCCGGGGATATGAGGGTCATTTCAGGCCACGCTCCTGACGCGCAGGGCGGCCCGCGGGTCCGCGGCCACCACCTCGAAGTGCTTGACGGCGCCCTCGACCCGGCCGAACAGGGAATCCGGGCCGGCGATCACCAGCCGCTCCACGCCGCGCCCGCGCAGCGCGCCCAGTACGGCCGGCCAGTCGACGGGCTGCACGAAGTGGTCGAGCAGCATCGCCCGCAGCTCCTCCGCACCGGTCAGCTCCCGGCCGTCCTGGTCGGCGAGGACCGGCAGCCGCGGGGCCCGCAGCGGCAGCGCGTCGATCACCTCACGGGCGGCGGCCGCGCGCAGCCCGGTGAACAGCGAGGAGTGCATCGGCGGGCGCATCGTGTACAGCGGCAGCGAGCGGATCGCGCGCAACTGCCGCTGGAACTCCTCCAGGTCCCGCTCGTGCAGCGAGATCATCTGGAAGCCGTCGTCGAGCAGGCACGACACCTCGTGCCAGATCCCGCGCGCCGACATCGAGGCCAGCAGCTCGGCCAGCGGGCCGGCCGGCGCCCGTACGAAGGACTGGGTGACCACGTCGCGGTGCTCCGCGGCGAAGTAGGCGGCGGTGCACCGGGCCAGACCCGCCGTCATGCGCACCGCGTCGGGGAAGTCCAGCGCTCCGGACCAGCCGATCAGCGGCTTCTCGCCGAAGCTGGGGCCGGCGCACACCACCGGCTCGGCGCCGAGCTCGTCGGCCGCCCAGTCGGCGAGCGCCGTGCAGGCGACCATGAAGGCCACCTGGGCGGCCTCGGAATAGGCCTCCTCGGAGGTGCGGAACGCCTCGAAAAGGCCGTAGCCCAACGCCTCGTCGGCCTGGCCGAGAAGCTCCTTGGCACGGGAATTCATCAGGAGGAAGCGGCCGAGCTCCTTGAAGGTGACCGGGCCCATTCCGGGAAACACCATCGCCGTGGTCATCGCAGAAACCTGTCTTGTCGCGAACTGGCGTCGTCCGCACCTTTCTAGGTCCTGCCCAGGGCCCGACCAACCCCTATCCCGCCCCGTGCGCCACCCTTAACCGGCCACCGGTAGGGGTGGCGGCCGCACCCGTGCACACGGCGGCCCCGGACCCGGACACAGCACCGCGACGCCGCCGTCCTCCTCGAGGACTGCGGCGTCGCGGCACCGGAGCGGGACCCGCGGCGCTTTACCTGGTCGGCTGGGCGTGGCCCTGCCGGGCGCGGACCACGGCGGGGTAGCGGATCGTGAACATCACCGGGATCACGAAGGTGACCACCTTGATGGCGATGGCGATGGCGGTGGCCTTGGGGTCCCAGTCGATCAGCAGCCACAGCAGCACGGCCGCGGCACCGAACGACAGCCCCCAGACCAGGGTGATGACGGTGTTGGTGCGGTGGAAGACGGGGGACTTCCACACCTCCTTGGGCACCATGGTGCGCGCGATGCCCAGCGTGAAGGGCTTCGCGATCAGCAGCGAGCCGAAGGCGGTGGCGGCCAGCCACACGTCGACGAGAGCCGGGCCGTAGGGGATGAGGGAGGAATCGGGCTGCTTGTAGGAGAGCCAGGTGATACCCGCGAAGAACACGGCCGCGCTCAGCTCGATCACCATCTCGTCCCACTTCTTGCCCGAGCGGTTGCCCTTGAACAGCACGATCAGGGCAATCGCCAGTCCCCATTGGGCACCGCTGCGCCACTCGTCGCTCGTGGCGATGCAGGCGTAGGCGATCCAGGGAGCGAAGCTGATCAGATAGCGGGTCATGGAAAGCTCCTTTCTTACCGTCCATTGCGTCAGTCCCGCCTAAGACGGCGCTAAAGCGGACGGTCCGCCGGGTCGCGCCGCACCGGCCGCGCCCCAGGCCGGCGGGCGGCGGCCGCAGCACGGCTTTAGCCCCTCCCAAGCCACCGCCTGCACGTTCTGGCGGAAATTCACTTCGCAACGCTGCCGTCCCCGCTGGAGGAACGTGTGTCCCGTCGACTGTTCACTTCGGAGTCGGTGACCGAGGGCCATCCCGACAAGATCGCCGACCAGATCAGCGACGCCATTCTCGACGCCCTGCTGGAGCAGGACCGCTCCGCCCGCGTCGCGGTGGAGACCCTCATCACCACCGGCCAGGTCCACATCGCGGGCGAGGTCACCACGACCGCGTACGCCGACATCCCCGCGATCGTCCGCAAGACGATCCTCGACATCGGCTACGACTCCTCCGCCAAGGGCTTCGACGGCGCCTCCTGCGGCGTCTCGGTGTCCATCGGCGCGCAGTCCCCGGACATCGCGCAGGGCGTCGACACCGCCTACGAATCGCGCGTCGAGGGCGAGGAGGACGAGCTCGACAAGCAGGGCGCCGGCGACCAGGGCCTGATGTTCGGCTACGCCTGCGACGACACCCCCGAGCTGATGCCGCTGCCGATCGCCCTCGCGCACCGGCTGTCGCGCCGGCTGGCCGCCGTGCGCAAGGCCGGGCGGCTCGCCTATCTGCGGCCCGACGGCAAGACGCAGGTCACCCTGGAGTACGACGGCGACCGGCCGGTCCGGCTCGACACGGTCGTCGTCTCCACCCAGCACGCCGCCGACATCGACCTCGAGACCCTGCTCGCGCCCGACATCCGCGAGTACGTCGTCGAGCCGGAGCTCGCGGCCCTCGACCTCGACCTCGACACCGAGGGCTACCGGCTGCTGGTCAACCCGACCGGGCGCTTCGAGATCGGCGGCCCGATGGGCGACGCGGGCCTGACGGGCCGCAAGATCATCGTGGACACGTACGGGGGCTACGCCCGGCACGGCGGCGGTGCGTTCTCGGGCAAGGACCCGTCGAAGGTGGACCGTTCGGCTGCCTACGCGATGCGCTGGGTCGCGAAGAACGTCGTCGCCGCCGGACTCGCGCGCCGCTGCGAGGCGCAGGTCGCGTACGCGATCGGCAAGGCCGAGCCGGTCGGGCTGTTCATCGAGACCTTCGGCACCGAGACCGTCCCGGTGGAGCGGATCCAGCAGGCGGTCTCGGAGGTCTTCGACCTCCGACCGGCCGCGATCATCCGGGACCTGGACCTGCTGCGGCCGATCTACGCCGGCACCGCCGCGTACGGCCACTTCGGCCGCACCGCCGAGGCCTTCACCTGGGAATCCACGGACCGAGCGGACAAACTCCGCGCCGCCGCCCACTCCTGACCCCGCCCCTGGCCCCTGGGCTCGGCCCCGATCCCCGGCCCGGGGGGCTCACCCCCGTCCCCGGCATTTCAGCCCCGCCGGCGTTTGAGGCGCGGGGTCTGGGGCGGCGCCCCAGCAACCCGGCCGTACTTTCGAAGACGAGGGTCGGCAATCTCAGCCCCGCCGGCGTTTGAGGCACGAGGTTTGGGGCGGCGCCCCAGCAACCCGGCCGTACTTTCGAAGACGAGGGTCGGCAATCTCAGCCCCGCCGGCGTCTGAGGCGCGGGGTTCGGGGCGGCGCCCCGAGGAACCCGGCTCCGCCGGGCAGGGGGGGGGGCCCCCCCCCCCCCCCCGCCCCCCCCCCCCCGCGGGGGGGGG
>NZ_JBEYXK010000130.1:10082-16965 GCF_040645035.1 Streptomyces sp. NPDC046876
CGCCCCCCCGAACCCCGCGCCCCGAGGAACCCGGCTCCGCCGGGCACCGGGCTCCGCCCGGACCCGCGCCTCAAACGCCGGCGAGGCTGGATTTGCCGGACTCCCGTCCCACGCGTCGGCGGAGGCTGGAAATGCCGGACCCTCGTCCCACGCGTCGGCGGAGGCCGGGATGGCAAGGCCCCGGGCGTCACGCGTCGGCGGAGCCGGCCGGGCTTCTGGGGCTCCGCCCCAGACCCCGCGCCTCAAACGCCGGCGGGGCTGGATTGGCCCACCCCCCGCTTCGAAAGGAGGGGGGGCCGGGATGCAAGGCCCCGTCCCAGGGCGGAGCCGGCCGGGCTTTTGGGGCTCCGTGCCTCAATCGCCGGCGAGGCCGGATCGGCCTGGCCCGCGGCGGGGATCCGCCGGGGGCGGTGGAGCCGAGCCGGGGCCCGAGGACTGCTCGGAACACAAGAAACCGCAGGAGGCTGCCATGCGCATCGCCGTGACCGGTTCCATCGCCACCGACCACCTGATGGTCTTCCCCGGTCGCTTCACCGACCAGCTCATCGAGGGACAGCTGCGGCACGTCTCCCTCTCCTTCCTCGCCGACCGGCTCGACGTCCGCCGCGGCGGCGTCGCCGCCAACATCGCCTTCGGGCTCGGTCGGCTCGGCCTCGGGCCCGACCCGGTCCTCGTCGGCGCGGTCGGCGTCGACTTCGACTTCGACGGCTACCGGCTCTGGCTCAAGGAGCACGGCGTCGACACCGATTCCGTGCACGTCTCGGACACCCACCACACCGCCCGCTTCGTGTGCACGACCGACGCCGACCACAACCAGATCGCCACCTTCTACGCCGGCGCGATGGCCGAGGCCCGCCGCATCGACCTCGCCGCCGTCGCCGAGCGCACCGGCGGGCTCGATCTCGTCGTGGTCTCGCCCAATGACCCCGAGGCCATGTTCGGCCACACCCGCCAGTGCCGGGAGCTCGGCCTGCCCTTCGCCGCCGACCCCTCCCAGCAGCTGCCCCGCCTCGACCGCGAGCAGGTGCGGCTGCTGCTCGACGGCGCCGACTACCTGTTCGGCAACGCGTACGAGGCCGCCCTGATCCAGGAGCGCTCCGGCTGGACCGAGGAGCAGATCCTCGCCCGCGTCGGCACCTGGATCACCACCCTCGGCGCCGACGGGGCCCGGATCCGCCGGGCCGGCCTGAGCCCCCTGCACGTCCCCGCCGTGCCGGTGCCCGCCGCGGACGCCCACGACCCCACCGGCGTCGGCGACGCCTTCCGGGCCGGGTTCCTCGCCGCCACCTCCCGCGGCCTGACCACCGAGGACGCCGCCCGCCTCGGCTGCGCGCTGGCCTCGCTCGCCCTGGAGGCCACCGGCCCCCAGGAGTACACCGTCGACCGGGCCCTGCTGGCCGTCCGACTGCACGCCGGCTACGGCGAGCAGACCGCCGCCCGCATCGCCCCGTACCTGGCGAGGACGCCATGACCGCCACCGCAACCGCCACCCCCGCCGGGCTGCGCCGCGCCCTGGCCACCCGTGTCGTGGTCGCCGACGGCGCCATGGGCACCATGCTCCAGGAGCAGGGCCCCACCCTGGACGACTTCCAGGGCCACGAGGGCTGCAACGAGATCCTCAACATCACCCGCCCCGACATGGTCCGGGCCGTCCACGCCGCCTACTTCGACGCCGGCGTGGACTGCGTGGAGACCAACACCTTCGGCGCCAACCACGCCAACCTCGGCGAGTACGACATCGCCGACCGCATCTTCGAGCTCGCCGAGGCCGGCGCCCGCCTCGCCCGCGAGGTCGCCGACGGCTACAGCACCGCGGACCGGCCCCGCTGGGTCCTCGGCTCCGTCGGCCCCGGCACCAAGCTGCCCACCCTGGGCCACGCCCCGTTCGCCGTGCTGCGCGACGCCTACCAGCAGCAGACCGAGGGCCTGGTCGCGGGCGGCGCGCACGCTGTGCTCGTGGAGACCAGCCAGGACCTGCTGCAGGCCAAGGCCGCCCTCATCGGGGCCCGCCGCGCGCTGCGCCGGCTCGGCGCCGACCTGCCGCTGCTGGTGCAGGTCACCGTGGAGACGACGGGCACCATGCTGCTCGGCTCCGAGATCGGCGCGGCCCTCACCGCCCTGGAGCCCCTCGGCATCGACATGATCGGCCTGAACTGCGCCACCGGCCCGGCCGAGATGAACGAGCACCTGCGCCACCTGTCCCGGCACGCCCGCGCCGGGATCTCCGCCATGCCCAACGCCGGCCTGCCCGTGCTCACCGCCGACGGCGCCCACTACCCGCTGTCCCCGGCCGAACTGGCCGCCGCCCACGCCGACTTCGTCACCGAGCACGGCCTGTCGCTGGTCGGCGGCTGCTGCGGCACCACCCCCGAGCACCTGCGCCAGGTCGTCGACGCCGTCCGGGGCCTGGACCTCGCCCCCCGCACCGTACGCACCGAGCCGGCCGCGGCCTCCCTGTACGCGGCGGTGCCGTTCCGGCAGGACACCTCGTACCTCGCCATCGGCGAGCGGACCAACGCCAACGGCTCGAAGGCGTTCCGCGAGGCCATGACCGGCGGACGCTGGGACGACTGCGTGGAGATCGCCCGCGACCAGATCCGCGACGGCGCCCACCTGCTGGACCTGTGCGTGGACTACGTGGGCCGCGACGGCGCGGCCGACATGCGCAAGCTGGCGTCGATGTTCGCGACGGCCTCCACCCTGCCGCTGGTCCTGGACTCCACCGAGCCGGCCGTCCTCGAAGCGGGCCTGGAGTGCATCGGCGGCCGCGCCGTCATCAACTCGGTGAACTACGAGGACGGTGACGGCCCCGACTCCCGCTTCGCCCGGATCATGCCGATGGTCGCCGAGCACGGTGCGGCCGTCATCGCCCTGACCATCGACGAGGAGGGGCAGGCCCGCACCGCCGAGTGGAAGCTCGCCGTCGCCGAACGCCTGATCGCCGACCTCACCGGCACCTGGGGCATGGCCGAGCACGACATCATCGTGGACTGCCTGACCTTCCCCATCGCCACCGGACAGGAGGAGACCCGCCGCGACGGCATCGAGACCATCGAGGCGATCCGAGAGCTCAAGCGCCGCCACCCCGACGTGCAGACCACGCTCGGCCTGTCGAACATCTCCTTCGGGCTCAGCCCGGCCGCCCGCGTCGTCCTGAACTCCGTCTTCCTCGACGAGTGCGTCAAGGCCGGCCTGGACTCGGCGATCGTCCATGCCTCGAAGATCCTGCCGATCTCCCGGATCCCCGCCGAGCAGCTCGCCTGCGCCCTGGACCTGGTGTACGACCGCCGGCGCGAGGACTACGACCCGCTCCAGCGCTACCTGGAGCTGTTCGAGGGCGTCGACACCACCTCCGTGAAGGCCGGCCGGGCCGCCGAACTCCTCGCGCTGCCGCTGGAGGAGCGCCTGCGGCGCCGTATCGTCGACGGCGAGAAGAACGGCCTGGCCGCCGACCTCGACGAGGCCCTCACCACCCGGCCCGCCCTCGCCATCGTCAACGACACGCTGCTGGAGGGCATGAAGACGGTCGGGGAGCTCTTCGGCTCCGGGCAGATGCAGCTGCCGTTCGTGCTGCAGTCCGCCGAGGTCATGAAGACCGCCGTGGCCCACCTCGAACCGCACATGGAGAAGGCCGAGGGCGACGCCGGCAAGGGCACCATCGTGCTGGCCACCGTCAAGGGCGACGTCCACGACATCGGCAAGAACCTCGTCGACATCATCCTGTCCAACAACGGCTACGACGTCGTCAACATCGGCATCAAGCAGCCGGTCTCGGCGATCCTGGAGGCCGCCGAGGAGCACAAGGCCGACGTCATCGGCATGTCCGGCCTGCTGGTGAAGTCCACCATGGTGATGAAGGAGAACCTGGAGGAGCTCAACCGCCGCGGCAAGGCCGCCGACTACCCCGTCATCCTGGGCGGTGCCGCGCTCACCCGCGCGTACGTCGAGCAGGACCTGCACGAGATCTACGAGGGCGAGGTCCGCTACGCCCGCGACGCCTTCGAGGGC
The DNA here is from genome assembly GCF_040645035.1 of Streptomyces sp. NPDC046876. NCBI lineage: Bacteria > Bacillati > Actinomycetota > Actinomycetes > Kitasatosporales > Streptomycetaceae > Streptomyces > Streptomyces sp. NPDC046876. The sequence continues at coordinate 14,091 of NZ_JBEYXK010000130.1, forward strand.
CTGCGCCTGATGGACGCCCTGATCGCCGTCAAGCGCGGCGAGGAGGGCGCCGCCCTGCCCGCCCTCAAACCGCGCCGGGTCACCGCCGCCACCGCCCGTCCCGTCCTCGTCGAGTCCGCGCCCGTCGGCCGCTCCGACGTCGCCACCGACAACCCGGTGCCTGTACCGCCGTTCTGGGGCGACCGCCTCGTCACCGGCATCCCGCTCGCCGACTACGCGGGCTGGCTCGACGAGCGCGCCACCTTCATGGGCCAGTGGGGGCTCAAGCCCGCGCGCGGCACCGACGGCCCCTCGTACGAGGAGCTCGTCGAGAGCGAGGGCCGCCCGCGGCTGCGCGCCTGGCTGGACCGGCTGCGTACCGAGAACATGCTCGAGGCCGCCGTCGTGTACGGGTACTTCCCGTGCGTGTCCAAGGGCGACGACCTGATCGTCCTCGACGAGCACGGCAGCGAGCGGACCCGCTTCACCTTCCCGCGCCAGCCCCGCGGCCGGCACCTGTGCCTGTCCGACTTCTTCCGCTCCGAGGAGTCCGGCGAGACCGACGTCATCGCCTTCACCGCCGTCACCATGGGCAACCGGATCTCCGAGGCCGCGAACGAGCTCTTCGCGGCCAACGCCTACCGCGACTACCTCGAACTGCACGGCCTGTCCGTCCAGCTCACCGAGGCCCTCGCCGAGTTCTGGCACGCCCGGGTCCGCTCCGAACTCGGCATCGCCGACCGCGACCCGGCGGGCCTCGCCGGGATGCTCAAGACCGAGTACCAGGGCTGCCGGTACTCGCTGGGCTACCCCGCCTGCCCCTCCCTGGAGGACCGCGCCAAGATCGTCCACCTGCTGCGCCCCGAACGCGTGGGCGTCACCCTTTCCGAGGAGTACCAGCTGCACCCCGAGCAGTCCACCGACGCCCTGATCTTGCACCACCCCGAGGCCACCTACTTCAAGGCCGGAGGCGGTCCCGCATGAGCCACCTGCGCGAGCGGCTGGCGAGCGGCGCCCCCTCCTTCTCCTTCGAGTTCTTCCCGCCGAAGACCGACGCGGGGGAGCGGGTGCTGTGGGACGCGATCCGCCGCATCGAGGCCGTCGCCCCCACCTTCGTCTCCGTCACGTACGGCGCCGGCGGCTCCTCCCGCGAGCGCACCGTCGCCGTGACCCGGCGCATCGCCACCGACACCACCCTGCGGCCCGTCGCGCACCTGACGGCCGTCGACCACTCCGTCGCCGAACTGCGCCAGATCATCGGCCAGTACGCCGACGCGGGCATCCGCGACGTCCTGGCCCTGCGCGGCGACCCGCCGGGCGACCCGCGCGGGCCGTGGGCGCCGCACCCGCAGGGGCTGAACCACGCCGACCAGCTCGTCCGCCTCGTACGGGCCTCCGGCGACTTCTCGATCGGCGTCGCCGCCTTCCCCGAACGCCACCCGCGCTCCCCGGACTGGGAGAGCGACGTCCGCCACTTCGTCGCCAAGTGCCGGGCCGGCGCCGACTACGCCATCACCCAGATGTTCTTCGACGCCGAGGACTACCTGCGGCTGCGCGACCGCGTCGCCGCGGCCGGCTGCGACACCCCGATCATCCCGGAGATCATGCCGGCCACGGACGTGCGGCAGATCCGACGCTTCGCCGAGCTGAGCAACGCCCGCTTCCCCGTGGAGCTGGGCCTCGCCCTGGAGGCCGCCCGCCACGATCCGGCCACCGCCCACCGCATCGGCGTCGACCACGCCACCGCGCTCGCCCAGCGGCTGCTGGACGAAGGGGCCCCCGGCCTGCACTACATCACTCTCAACCGCTCCACCGCGACGCTTGAGATCCACCGCAACGTCCACACCAGCAGGAGTGCACCCGCCCATGCCGCCGTTCACTGATTTCAAGGTCGCCGACATCTCCCTCGCGGAATTCGGCCGCAAGGAGATCACCCTCGCCGAGCACGAGATGCCCGGCCTGATGTCGATCCGCCGCGAGTACGCCGCGGCGCAGCCGCTGGCCGGCGCCCGGATCACCGGCTCGCTGCACATGACCGTCCAGACGGCCGTCCTCATCGAGACGCTGGTCGCGCTGGGCGCCGAGGTGCGCTGGGTCTCGTGCAACATCTACTCCACCCAGGACCACGCGGCGGCCGCCATCGCCGCCGCCGGGATCCCCGTCTTCGCCTGGAAGGGCGAGACCCTGGAGGAGTACTGGTGGTGCACGGAGCAGGCGCTGACCTGGCCCGGCCACTCCGGCCCGAACATGATCCTCGACGACGGCGGCGACGCGACGCTGCTGGTCCACAAGGGCGTCGAGTACCAGAAGGCCGGCGCCGTCCCGGACCCGTCCACGGCCGAGAACGAGGAGATGGCCCTCGTCCTGGAGCTCCTGGGCCGGACCGCGCTCGACTGGACGGCCCTGGCGTCCGACATCCGCGGTGTCACCGAGGAGACCACCACGGGCGTGCACCGCCTGTACGAGATGCACAAGGCCGGCGCCCTGCTCTTCCCGGCCATCAACGTGAACGACGCGGTGACGAAGTCGAAGTTCGACAACAAGTACGGCTGCCGCCACTCCCTCATCGACGGCATCAACCGCGCCACCGACGTCCTCATCGGCGGCAAGACGGCAGTGGTCCTCGGCTACGGCGACGTCGGCAAGGGCTGCGCCGAGTCGCTGCGCGGCCAGGGCGCCCGTGTCATCGTCACCGAGATCGACCCGATCTGTGCGCTGCAGGCGGCGATGGACGGCTACCAGGTCACCACGCTGGACGAGGTGGTCGAGACGGCCGACATCTTCATCACCACCACGGGCACCAAGGACATCATCATGGCCTCGGACATGGCCAAGATGAAGCACCAGGCGATCGTGGGCAACATCGGCCACTTCGACAACGAGATCGACATGGCCG
>NZ_JBEYXK010000131.1:0-16274 GCF_040645035.1 Streptomyces sp. NPDC046876
TTCGCCCGTCCCGGGGGGCCCCCCCCCCCCCCCCCGGCGGGGGGGGCGGGGGGGGGGGGGGGGCGCCCCCCCCCCGGAACCCGGCTCCGCCGGGCACCGGGCTCCGCCCGGACCCTCGCCCAGACCCCGTCCGGGGGGGACCCCCACTCAAACGCCGGCGGGGCTGGAAATGCCGGACCCCCCGCTCAGGGGTGGGTCAGAAGAGGCGGAGTTTGTCGTCCTCGATGCCGCGGAGGGCGTCGTAGTCCAGGACCACGCACTCCATGCCGCGGTCGGTGGCCAGGACGCGGGCCTGCGGCTTGATCTCCTGGGCCGCGAAGACGCCCCGGACCGGGGCCAGGTGCGGGTCGCGGTTCAGCAGCTCCAGGTAGCGGGTCAACTGCTCCACGCCGTCGATCTCGCCCCGACGCTTGATCTCCACGGCCACCGTCGCGCCGTCGGCGTCCCGGCACAGGATGTCCACCGGGCCGATCGCCGTCATGTACTCGCGCCGGATCAGCGTGTAGCCCTCGCCCAGCGTGTCGATGCGGTCGGCCAGCAGCTCCTGGAGGTGCGCCTCGACACCGTCCTTGATCAGCCCGGGGTCGACGCCCAGCTCGTGGGAGGAGTCGTGGAGGACCTCCTCCATGGTGATGATGAGCTTCTCGCCCGCCTTGTTGACGACCGTCCAGATGCCCTCCTGCTCGCCCGTACCCTCCTTGAGGGTGCACGGAGGCGACATCCAGTTGAGCGGTTTGTACGCCCGGTCGTCCGCGTGGATCGAGACACTGCCGTCGGCCTTCACGAGGATCAGACGGGGTGCCGAGGGCAGATGGGCGGTGAGCCGGCCCGCATAGTCGACGGAGCAGCGGGCAATGACGAGACGCATGGTCGGCAACGCTACTCGACCGACGGCCCTCCACGCGATTCGCCCCCGAAAGCCCCGTTCGCCGATGGCGCGTTGTATGCGCATTCTCCTGGTGCGGCACCCAGCGGGCGCCTACCGTGGTGAGCGGGAGGTTGCCGAGCGTGCACGCAGCGTCGCGGCCTCCTTCCCTGCCCGTAAGACTCCGGCAACCCAAAACGGCCGGGGTCGCGAGAGGAGAACCCATGTCGCTCGACGTCTCACCGGCCCTACTCGAACAGGCCGAGCGAGGCGAGGTCGACGAAGCCGCCTTCGTCGACTGCGTCCGGACCTCCCTGCCCTACGCATGGGAGATGATCAGCTCGCTCGTGGCACAGCTGAAGGTGGACGGCGGAGAGTTCGCCGACAACCAGACGCCGCCGCCCGACGAGCAGGCGCGCGGCCAGCTGCTGCGCGCTCTTGCGAGTGACGCCATCCGGGGTGCGCTGCAGCGGCACTTCGGGGTGCGCCTGGCCTTCCAGAACTGCCACCGCGTCGCGGTGTTCCCGCTGGACGCCTCGGTGGACGACCGGCTGGCCAAGTTCACCTCGATCCGCGGCCAGCTGCTCAACCAGTCGCCGGAGCTGCGGGACTGCTAGCCCCGCCGGCGTGGCAGGGCAGCAAGGAAGCAGGCAGAAGCAGGCAAGGAAGCAGGACCGTATTTCGCTGCCGCTCCCGTATCGCGGGAGGTGCCACTGATACCGGAGCGGCAGCCCAGGCTCAGCCGAGCCGCGGCAGCACCTCGGCGCCCAGGCGCCGGACGTTCTCCTCGGTCGCGGCGAGGTCCCCGGAGCCTTCCGCGAGCAGTGCGAACCGGGTGATCCCCGTCCGCTCGGCGGTGGCGGCCAGCCGGTCCGCCGCCAGCCGCGCGGTGCCCACGGGGTGCAGATCGCACAGCAGCTCGGTGTAGGCGTGGGGGTCGCGCATCGAGCGGAGCCGCCCGTCCACCGTGACGTGGGCGTCCAGCCCCTGCTTCAGCCAGCCCGGCAGTGCCTTCATCAGCGTCTCGCGGGCGTCGGCCGTGCGGTCCGCCACCTGGCACACGCCGGCCGACACGTGGGCGGCGTGCGGGTTCTGCCGCGCGGCCGCGGCGGTGCGGCGGTACAGGGCGACCATCTCCGCCTTCTCCTCGTCCCCGCAGTGCATGCCCAGCAGCATCGGCAGCCCCCGCTCCGCGGCGAGCCGTACGGACGCGGGGGAGGTGCAGGCGACGATCACTTCCGGCCCCGATCCGTCCCCGTCCAGCGCCTCCGACGGGCGCGGTACGACGGCCACCTCGCGGAAGGCGTACCGCTCGCCGCCGGCGCCGACCCGCGGCTCGGCCAGCCACCGCCGCAGCAGGTCCAGCCCCTCCGGGAAGCCGGCCTCGTACGCGTCCAGCCCGCCGCCGAAGACCTCCAGGTCCACCCAGGGCCCGCCCCGGCCCACCCCGAGGGTGAACCGGCCGCCGGAGGTCAGGTGCAGCAGCGCCGCCTGCTCGCCGAGGGCCACCGGGTGCGTGTTCGGCAGCACGCTGACCGCCGTGCCGACGCGCAGCCGCCGGGTCCGGCCCAGCAGCAGGGCCGCCAGGGTCACCGCCGAGGGGCACACCCCGTACGGGACGAAGTGGTGCTCGGCGAGCCAGACGGAGTCGAGCCCGGCCCCTTCCGCCACCTCGGCCGTCCGCACCGCGCGGTGCAGCGCCTCCCCCTGCCCCTGCCCCGGGAACTGGGCCGCCACTACAAACGCTCCTACGCGCATCGCCTTAGCCTCCTCGTTGGCTGACGCGGCCTCCCCAGGCGGACCGGTTCTTCTGATGGCAACAACGTTTGACACGTGCCAAAGGCACGGCCTGACAGGAAAGTTATTGGGATAGTCAGGCCAGTCGTCAGCCGCGCGTGTCCTCCCTCCGGACACCCTGCGTGCTGCCGGTCCCGCTGCGCGTAGTCTGGGGGAAAGCCACTGCCGTTCGCCCATTCGTGAGGTATACGTGTCACCGCGCCACAACCGCCCCAGGGGCGGCGGGAATCCGGCCGACCGTCCGGCCGCGGGCTCAGCTGCGTCGGGCGCCGACCGGTTCGGGCTGGAGCGCACCGAGGAGTACCAGGGCGAGGAGTGGAGGGTCCGGCACGTCGCGGGCGCGAGCGCGGCGGGCAAGCGCTACCGCTGCCCGGGCTGCGACCAGGAGATCCCCTCCGGCACCCCGCACGTCGTGGCCTGGCCGGAGTACGGCGGCGTGGACGACCGCCGGCACTGGCACAAGGCCTGCTGGAACGCGAAGGACCGCCGCACCTCGCGGGTGCAGCGGTCCAGGAACGCCCCCAGGTACTGATCCCGGGCGGCTTATACGTCGCGGCGTTCCACGAGCACGTACGAGCCCGCCACCGCGGCGCTCGTGACCAGCACGAGCAGCAGCATCTGGGACCAGCTGCTCGGCCCGTTCGAAGTGTCGCTGTTGGATATGCCGAACAGCTGTATCAGGGCGACGGGTGCGTTGTACTGCAGGATCGTGCGGCCGACCGGGGCCATGGACTCCCAGATGCTCAGCATCCCGCCGGTCACCGGCGGCAGCGTGACCAGCCCCAGCATCACGGCGATCGCCCCGGCGGAGTGCCGCAGCATGGCGCCGACCGCGAGTCCCAGCACCCCGAGCAGGGTGACGTACAGGCAGCCGGCGAGGGCGTGGGCCCACTGGGCGGCGCTCTGCCGCTCGGCCCAGTCGCCGTGCAGGATGAACGAGGCGAAGACGACCACCGAGACCGAGCCGGCGACGGCCGCGAAGGCGACGGCGGCGAAGACCAGGTACTTGGCGGTCAGCACGCGGGAGCGGCCGGGGGCGGCGGTGAAGGTGGTCCGGATCAGCCCCGTGCCGTACTCCGAGGTGATCGCCAGGACACCGAGCACCATCACCGGTACCAGGCCGACCAGCAGCCCGAACAGGGCCGGCGCGGTGAGCGGCACGTTCCGGTAGTCGTCTGCGCTGGTCTCGGCGACCGCGAGCAGCCCGATGCCGACGACGAGCAGCACGAGCGCGCCGAGCGTCCACACGGTGGAGCGCACGGAGACCAGCTTGGTCCACTCCGAGGCGAGGGCGTGCCCGAGGTGCGGCCGGGGCGTGGGCAGCGGGGAGCTGTAGGCCTTCGGCTGGTCCGCGGTGGTCGTGGGGCCGGTCATCGGGGGTCCTTGCGGGTGTCCGTGGGGGCGTTCTTGGCGGTGCCGGCGAGCTCGCCGGGGCTGCCGGGCATCAGGAAGGGCTTGCCGCCCGCGCCGGGCGGCGGGGGAGCGAAGAAACCGTCCTGCGGGACCTGCGGCACGGGGAGCCCGTCCTCCCAGGCGGGCAGGGCGAGGGGGTCCGGCTCCCACAGTTCGGCCCGCGGGTCCTCGGTGGAGGTGTACTCGACGGCGGACTGGGTCAGCCGCATGTACGCCTCCTCCAGCGAGGCCCGGTGCGGGGACAGCTCCCACAGCCGTACGCCGGCCGCGTGCGCCAGGTCGGAGATGCGCGGCAGCTCCAGGCCGGTCACCCGCAGGGCGCCGTCGGGCTCCTGCAGGACCCGGCCGCCCGCCCCGGTCAGGGCCGTGGCCAGCGTCTTCAGGCCATCCCGCTCCGTGTTGGCCGGGCGGACCCGGGCGAAACCGGCCGAGTTGTGCGCGATGAACTCCTGGGTGCCCATGTCGGCGAGGAGCCGGCCGCGGCCGATCACGATCAGGTGGTCGGCGGTCAGGGCCATCTCGCTCATCAGGTGCGAGGAGACGAAGACGGTGCGGCCCTCGGAGGCGAGCCGGCGCATGAGGTTGCGGACCCACAGGATGCCCTCGGGGTCGAGCCCGTTGACCGGCTCGTCGAACAGCAGCACCTGGGGGTCGCCGAGCAGGGCGGCGGCGATGCCGAGCCGCTGGCCCATGCCGAGGGAGAAGCCCTTGGCGCGCTGCCGGGCCACGTCCTGCAGGCCCACCACGGCCAGCACCTCGTCGACCCGCTTCTCCGGGATGCCGGAGAGCTGGGCGAGGGAGAGCAGGTGGGTGCGGGCGCGGCGGCCGCCGTGCACGGCCTTGGCGTCGAGCAGGGCGCCGACGTGCCGCTGGGCGTTCGGCAGCTCCCGGAAGGGCAGGCCGTTGATCGTGACCTGCCCGGACGTCGGCCGGTCCAGGCCGAGGATCATGCGCATGGTGGTGGACTTGCCGGAGCCGTTGGGCCCCAGGAACCCGGTCACGTGACCCGGCCTGACCTGGAAGGACAGCTGGTCGACCGCGGTCTTGGCGCCGAAGCGCTTGGTCAGGCCGACTGCCTCGATCATTCCTCTGCCCCTTGCCCGACGGACGGCTTTCGTCCGAGTAAGGGTTAAGAGGATATCGAGGAGCAGCCGGTTCCACCCCGGGCCGGATCCCTGAGCCGCCCCTGATACCGACCCGGGGATCCCCCGTAGTACGGGCGGTGTCCGTCCTGCGACGGATCTTCGCGGCGGGTCCGTCCTGAGACGGATCCCACAGCGGCCCCTCCCCCTGTCAGGCGTCGCGCTTCTTCAGCACCAGGTAGCCGCCGAGGACCGCGGCGAGCGCCCACAGGCACATGATCCCGAAGCCGCCCCACGGGCTGTACGGGGCATCCGCGTCGGGCATGGTCTGCATGATCGCGGAGCCCGCCTGGCTGGGCAGGTAATAGGCGACCTTCCGGGTCGCGTCGATCACGCTGAGCACGATGGGCACGATCAGGACGAACGCGATCAGGATGCAGATCGAGGCCGCCGAGTTCCGCAGCATCATCGAGACGCCGATGGAGAACAGCGCGAGCAGCGCCATGTACAGCCCGGCGCCGAACACGGCACGCAGCACGTTCTCCTCGCCGAGCCCGATGCCGTGGTCGCCGAGGAGCGCCTGCCCGATGAAGAAGGACAGGAACGCGGTGGCCAGGCCGACCACCAGGGCCAGGCCGGTGGCCACGGTGACCTTGCCGAGCATCAGGCTCTCGCGGCGGGGCACGGCGGCGAGCGAGGTGCGGATCATGCCCGAGCCGTATTCGGAGCCGACGACCATCGCCCCGAAGACGAGGATCGCCAGCTGGCCCAGCATCATCCCCGCGAAGCTCATCTGGGTGGAGTCGAAGGTGGCCTGCTGGGCCGCGGGCATGTTCTCGAAGGTGGCGTTGACCGCGGCGCACAGCCCGGCGCCCATGGCGACGGTGACCGCGAGCGCGGTGCCGAGGGTCCACGTGGTCGAGGCGACCGTACGGATCTTGGTCCACTCGGACCGGAGGACGGCGGAGAAGGCCATGGTCACTTCCCGCCCTTCCGGTCCGCCCCGAAGCCGGCGCCCCACGCGGGGACGTCGGCCGGCCGGGCCGGGTTGTCGGCGGCCATGCCGGGGGCGGGCACCTGGCCCGGGGCTCCCGGCGCGTGGGCGTGGTACTCGACCGAGTCCGCCGTCATGCGCATGAACGCTTCCTCCAGTGAAGCCCGCTGCGGGCTGAGTTCGTGCAGCACGATCCGGTGTTCGGCGGCCAGTTCGCCGAGGGTTTCGGGGGCCACCCCGTCGATCTCCAGCGTGCCGGTGGCCGGGACGCTGACGGCGTGGATGCCGGCGGCGTGCAGGACGTCCTTGAGCCGCTCCTGCTGGGGCGAGCGCAGCCGGACGAAACTGCGCGAGTTCTTGTGAATGAATTCGGCCATCGGCATGTCGGCCAGAAGCTTTCCTTGGCCGATCACGATCAAATGGTCTGCCGTCAGCGACATTTCGCTCATGAGATGGGACGAGACGAAGATCGTCCGTCCCTCCGACGCGAGCCCCTTCATCAGATTGCGGATCCAGAGAATTCCCTCCGGGTCCAGACCATTGACGGGCTCGTCGAACATCAGGATCTCCGGGTCGCCGAGGAGTGCGGCGGCGATTCCCAGCCGCTGCCCCATGCCCAGCGAAAATCCTTTCGCCTTCTTCTTCGCCACCGGCGTCAGGCCGACAAGATCAAGAACCTGGTCCACGCGGCTCTTCGGGATCCGGTTCGAATGGGCGAGGCAGAGAAGGTTGTTGTAGGCGCTCCGGCCGCCGTGCATGGCCTTCGCGTCCAGCAGCGCACCGATGTGCTTCAACGGCTCCGACAGGTCCCGGTAGTGCTTGCCGTCGATCCTGACCGTCCCGCTGGTGGGATTGTCGAGGTCGAGCATCATGCGCATGGTCGTCGACTTGCCCGCCCCGTTGGGGCCGAGGAAGCCGGTCACCACCCCCGGTCTGACCTGGAAGCTGAGGTGGTCCACGGCGGTCTTCGCGCCGAATCGTTTGGTAAGGCCCTCGAGCTCGATCATGGGCTCACGCTAGAACGCCCGAGGGCCCCACGCCACCTCGAAAAGGTGACATAAGGCCCTCGGGCATGACGTTTCGCTACCGGCGAGTAGACGGCGGGTCAACCGCCGTTGCACGGCGCGGTGTAGTAGCTGCGGGCCACGGCGCGGGCCGCGGCGGGCGTCGTACCCCTCGCGCTAGCGGCTCTGCTGGGCCGGGACCCCGCGGGAGACCGGCTCGTCGTCCATCGGGGAGCCGGCGGCGGCCACGGCGGCACCGGTCAGCGTCGCCAGCATCTCGCGGACGTTGGTCAGCTGGGCGTTGATGGAGTCGCGGCGGTTGGTCAGCGCCGCGAGCTCGCGCTCGGACTCGCTGCGGATGCGGTCCGCCTTGGCGTTGGCGTCGGCCACGATGTCCTCGGCCTGGCGCTGCGCGGTCTCCACCGTCTGGCGGGCCCGGCGCTCGGCGTCCGTACGCAGCTTCTCGGCCTCCAGGCGCAGCTGCTCGGCGCGGTGCTCGATCTCGGCGAGGCGCTTCTCCGCCTTGGCCTGACGCGAGGCCAGGTCGCGCTCGGACTGCTCGCGGCGCTTGGCCAGGTTGGTCTCGAAGTCCGCGGCGGCCTGGGCGGCCTTGGCGCGGGTCTCCTCGAAGAGGGCGTCGGCCTCCTCGCGCTTCGACTGCGCGTCCTTCTGGGCCTCGGCGCGCAGGGTGGCCGCGTCGCCCTTGGCCTTCTCGACGATGCGGACGCCCTCGTCCTCCGCCTTCGACTTGCGGTCCGCCGCGAACGACTCGGCGTCGTTGCGCACCTGCTGGGCGGCCGACTCGGCCAGCTCGCGGTGCTGCTCCGCCGCGCGACGGGCCTCCTCGCGCAGGTCCTTCGCCTCCTCCTCCGCCAGGCGCAGGATCTTCTCGACCCGGGCGCCGAGGCCCGCGTACGACGGCTCGGCGTCGCTCACCTGGGCCTGGGCGTTCTGCGTCTCGAGGTGCAGTTCCTCGATCCGCTTTTCCAGGGCGTTGATACGTCCGAGGGCGCTGTCGCGGTCGGAGACCAGCTTGGTAATGCGGTCGTCCACCTGACCGCGGTCGTAACCACGCCGCACGAGCTCGAAGCCGAAGGGGGAGGAAGTGTCGCTCATGGGGTTCCTGTCGAAGTGAGACCGATGAGGTGCTACGTGAGGTGTTAGGGGAATCCTAGGCGCCCGAGCGGCGTGTCATCGAGTCAATCCGCGTTTGATCTGGACAATGACACCCCATTTGAGTGGCAAGGCGACAGAATGCATGTCACTCGTTCGGATGAACCTTCATCAGGCGCACACCATCCGAACACCGACTAGCCGTCCGACGACTTGCCACCCGAACGAGTGGACCCCGCAGCAGCTCCGGCCTTCACGCCCCCCGCGCCCTGAGCGCCGATCGAGGACTTTCCGCCCGAGGGCGCCTCGAATGATTCCAACGCCTCAAGCACGTCCTGGACACGGGAGATCTCCGCCTGGATGTCCTCGCGCCGGCGCACCAGCACCTCCAGCTCGCGCCGGCCCTCCTCCACCAGCCGCTCCGCCTCGGCCTTCGCCTCCTCCAGCACGGCCTCCGCCTGCCGCGACAGCTCGGCCTTCTTCTGCTCCGCCTCCTTCAGCAGCGTCTCCGCCTTGCGGACCGCCGCGATGCGCACCTTGCTCGCCTCACTGCTCGCGTCCGACACCAGCGTCTTGGCCTTGTTCTCGGCCTCCACGCTCTGCTCGGTCGCCGCCCGCACGAGCTTGTCCACGCGCTCGCCGGCCGACTTCATCTGCTCGGCCGTCTCGCGGCGGGCGCGCTCGTGCAGCTCCTCGATCTCGCTCTCGACGCGGGAGCGCAGCTCCTCCGCCCGCTCCCTTATGGCGGCGGCGTCCGAGCGCGCGCCGACCAGCAGCTCGTCCGCGTCCGTACGGGCCTTCTCCACCAGGGAGTTGCCCTCGACCGTCGCCTCGGTGGCGATCCGCGCCGCCTCCTTGCGGGCGGCGTCGACCATCTGGTCGGCCTGCTCCTCGGCGGCCGTCGTCGCGGCGAGCGCCTTCGCCTGGGCGTCGGAGGTCAGCTTGTCGGCCTCGGCCGCGGCCTCGGTGATCAGCAGGTCCACCTGCTCCGCCGCCTCGGTACGCCGCTTGCCGGCCTCCTCGCGCGCCTCGTCCAGCAGCCGCTCGGACTCCTCGCGCGCCTCGGTACGGGTGCGCTCGGCCTCGGCCTCGGCCTCCGCCCTGACCCGCTCGGCCTCCGCACGCGTACGGGCGGCGTGCTCCTGCGCCGAGGACAGCGCCTCCGAGGCCTCCGCGCGCAGCCGCTCCGCCTCCGCCGCGGCCTCGCCGACCGTGCGCTCGTTGTCCCGGCGCGTCTGCGCCGTGAGCTTGTCCGCCTCGGACGCGGCCTCGGTGATGAGCCGGTCCGCCTGCTCCGCCGCCTCCGTGCGCAGCCGGTTGGCCTCCGCGCGCGCCTCGTCCAGCGTCTGCTCGGACTCCCGCTCGGCGCTCTCCAGCGTCTCGGCCGCCGCGGCCGTGACCCGGTCCGCCTCCGCGGTGGCCTCGCCGATGATCCGGCCGCCCTCCGCGCGGGCGTCGTCCAGGACCTGCGCCGCCTCGGTGCGCAGCCGCTCGGCCTCCTCGGCCGCCTCGCCGATCGTCAGCTCGTTGGCCGCACGCACCTCGTCGACCAGCCGGTCGCCCTCGTTGCGGGCGTCGACCAGCACCCGGGCGGCATCCCGCTCGGCCGCGGCCATCGTGTCCGCGGCCTGCCGGGTGAGCTTGGCCGCCTTCGCCTCGGCGGCCCGGAGCGTCGCCTCGGTCTCGGCGCGGGTCTCCTCGGTGAGCCGCTCCGCCTCGGACGCGGCCTCGGTGATGAGCCGGTCCGCCTGCTCCGCGGCCTCCGTGCGCAACCGGTTGGCCTCCGCGCGCGCCTCGTCCAGCGTGCCCGCGGCCTCGACGCGGGTCGCCTCCGCCTCCTCCGCGGCGTCCGTGGTGAGCCGCTCCGCCTCGGCGGCGGCCTCGGCGACGGTCGCCTCGTTGGCCGCGCGGGTCTCCTCGGTGATCCGCTCGGCCTCCGCCGTGGCATCGGCGACGATCCGGGCGCCCTCGGCGCGCGAGGCCTCCAGGGACTCCCCGGCCTCGCCGCGGATCCGGTTCGCGTCCTCGCGGGCGTCGGCCCGGGTACGGGCGGCGTCCCGCTCGGCCGCGGCCAGCGCGTCCGTGGCCTCCGTACGCACCCGCTGGGCGTACTCGGCCGTGTCGCTGCGCAGCTGCTCCGCCTCGGCGATCGCGTCGCCGACCGTGCGCTCGGCCAGCGCCTTGGCCGCGTCGGTCTCCGTACGGGCCTCGCTGCGGATGCGGTTGGCGTCCTCGGTGGCCCGCTCGCGCTCCTCGTAGGCGTCGGAGCGGACGCGCGCGGCCTCCTCCTCCGCCTCCGTCTTCGTACGCTCCGCCGCGTGCTCGGCGGCGCTGCGCAGCCCGGCGATCTCCTCCTCGGCCTCCTCGCGCAGCCCGGCCACGGAGTCGCGCACCTGCTGGGCGGTGGCCTCGGCCGCCGACACCAGCTCCGCCGCGCGGGCCTCCGCCTCCTCGGTCAGGCGGGCCGCCTCGGCCTGCGCCTCCTCCGAGCGCTTGCGGGCCGCGGCCAGCAGCTCCTCGCTCTGCTCGCGGGCCTGCGCCCGCTCGCTGTCCGCGTCGGTCCGGGCCGACGCGAGGGTCTCCTCGGCCTCGCGGCGGCGCCGGGCGGCCTCCTCCTGCGCGGCGGCCAGCGCCTCGGCGGCCTCCTCGGCGACCCGCTCGGCGGCGGCCTTCGCCTCGGTGCGCAGCCGGTCCGCGGTCTCCTGGGCCTCCGAGCGCACCCGCTCGGCCTCGGTCTCGGCCTCGCTGCGCAGCCGTACGGCCACCTGCTCGGCCTCGGCGCGGACCCGGCCGGCGTCCTGCGCCGCCTCGGTGCGCAGCTGGTCGGCCTCCGCCTCCGACTGGGCCTGCAGGGCGCGGATCCGCTCCGCCGACTCGGCGCGCAGCCGGTCGGCCTCCTCGGTGGTCTCCCGGCGGATGTTCTCCGCCGCCCCGCGGGCGTCGCGCAGCGTCTGCTCGGCCGTCGCGAGCCGGGTCTCGGCCTCCGCGTGCAGGCGGGAGAGCTCCTCCTCGGCCTCCGTCCGCTTCGCCGACAGCGCCTGCTCGGTCTCCTCGCGGCGGGCGCGGGCCGCGGCCTCGGCCTCCGCGCGCACGGCCTCGGCCTGCTCCTCGGCCTCGGTGCGCAGCCGCTCGGCCTCGGCGCGGGTCCGCTCGAGGGTCTCCTCGGCCTGCCGGCGCAGGGTGGTGGCCCGCTCCACGGCCTCGGCGCGGACCCGCTCGCTCTCGGCGGTCGCGCCGGAGCGCAGCTCGTCGGCATCCGCCTTGGCCTTGCCGAGGAGCTCCTCGGCGGTCTTGGCCGCCTCCTCGATCTGCTGGACCGCCTCGCGGCGGGCCTCGCCGCGGATCCGCTCGCCCTCGGCGACGGCCTCCGCGCGCAGCTGCTCGGCCTCGCCGCGCAGCCGCCGCGCCTCCTCCTGGAGCTCGACCGTACGGGCCCGGTACTCCTCGGTGTCGTCCTTCGCGGCGCCCTTGAGCTCGGCCGCCGCGTCCGCCGCCTGGGCGCGCAGCCGCTCCGCCTCGGCCTCCGCCTCGCGGCGGATCCGCTCGGCCTCCTCCGAGGCGGCGCGGGTGGTGGCCTGCGCGTTCTGCGTGGCCTTGGTGAGCATCTCCTCGGCCGTGCGGGCGGCCTTGGCCATCTGGGCGGCCGTGTCCTCGGCCGCCGCCGCGCGGGCCTGCTCGGCGGCCTCGGCGCGCTGGCGCTCGACGTCGGCGCGGGCGTCGGCGAGGACCTGCTCGGCCTCCGCCTTGAGGGCCTCGGCCTCCTTGGTGGCCTCTCCGACGAGCCGGGCCACCTGCTCCTTCGCGGTGCGGGTGCGCTGCTCGTTGACGGACTCGGCCGAGGCGAGCTGCCGTGCGGCGCTCTCCTTGGCCTCGCTGAGCAGCCGCTCGGCCTCGGCACGGGCCGCGCGCAGGGCCCCGTCGGCCTCCTGGACGCGCTGCTCCGCCACCCGGCCGAGGTCCAGGGTCTGCTGGCGGGTCTGCTCGGCCTCGGCGGTCGTCGTCGAACGCAGCCGCTCCGCGTGCTCGGTGGCCTCCTGGGCCTGCGAGGACGCGGCGGTCAGCAGCCGCTCCGCCTCCTTGCGGGCGCGCAGCAGCGTGGCCTCGGCCTCGGTACGGGCGGCCTCGGCGTCCGCGGCCAGCCGGCGGCGGGTCTCCTCGGCGACCCGGGCGGCCTCGGCGCGGGCGGCGTTCAGCGACTGCTCGGCCTCGGCGCGGGACTCGTCCATGAGCCGGCGGGCCTGGGACTCGGTCCGGGCGCGCAGCTGCTCGGCCCAGGCGACGTTCTCGTTGACGTGGGCCTCGACGGTCTGGCGGCGCTCGTTGAGCTCCTGGTCCAGCCGCTGGCGGCGGTTCACGGCCTCGGCGTGCAGCTCGGCCTGCAGGCGCGCCTGGTGCTCGGCGTGCTCCTGCAGGATGCGCTGGGTCTGCGCCCGGGCGTCGCGCAGCTCGCGCTCGGCGTCCGAACGCATCTGGTCGGCCTGGGCCTGGGCGTCGCGCAGCAGCCGCTCGGCCTGGTAGCCGAGGTCCTGGCTGTCGTAGGCGGGGCGGGACGCGAGCGCGCGCCGCACCTCGTGCAGCTTGGCGCGCAACACCTCGACCTGGTAGCCGAGGTCCTCGGCGTGCTGGACGGCTTTGCCGCGCTCCTTCTTCAGCCGCTCCATCTCCGCTTCGAAGAGCGAGAGGTGATCGGCCTCAGTCTGAAGGCTCTCCTGGCTTTCGTAGCCCCGCACAGCGCGGTCCCATCCGTCCCCTGGTCGCAAGCTCACTCCCAAATGAGCACCGTCCGCCCGCTGAACGGCGCCCCCGGGGGAATGGTGTCAGATGCCGGGGCAGGGGTCACAGGCCCCGACCCCGTCTGAAGCACCGAACCCCGGCCGAGCCATGGCCACTCTACCGGCCGGGGAATCGGGACATCAGTGCTGCGGGTTGGAGGTGACCAGTTCGGTGAGGACGCCGTGGCAGTCCTTGGGGTGCAGGAAGGTGATCGAGGAGCCCATCGAGCCGGTGCGGGGCTCGTCGTACAGGACCCGGACGCCCTTGCCGCGGATGGCCTCGGAGTCGCCGCGGACGTCCTCGGTGCCGAAGGCGATGTGGTGCACGCCCTCGCCGTTCTTGGCCAGCCACTTGCCGACCGCGGAGTCCTCGCGGGTGGGCTCGAGGAGCTGGAGGTAGGAGGCGCCGCCGTCGGAGGTCTCGTTGATCTTGAGCATGGCCTCGCGGACGCCCTGCTCCTCGTTGACCTCGGTGTGGAACACCTCGAACCCGTACGTGGCACGGTAGAACTCGACGGTCTTGTCCAGGTCGAAGCAGGCGATCCCGATGTGGTCGATTCTTGTCAGCATGGGACCAGTGCACCGCCGAGGAGGCCGGTCACGCAACGTGCCAGCGATCACACCCACTGCCCGGTGACGACAGGGGTACCGCTCAGTACATTCGGGTAAACCCTCGTTCACTCCTCATCCTCAAGGGGCTGTGCTCCATGTCCGGAACGAACAACACCACGTCCGTGATCGTCGCCGGGGCCCGCACGCCCATGGGGCGGCTGCTCGGCTCGCTGAAGTCCTTCTCGGGCGCCGACCTCGGCGGCTTCGCCATCAAGTCCGCCCTGGAGCGCGCCGGCATCTCCGGCGACCAGGTGCAGTACGTGATCATGGGCCAGGTGCTCCAGGCCGGCGCGGGCCAGATCCCCGCCCGCCAGGCCGCCGTCAAGGCCGGCATCCCCATGAACGTGCCCGCGCTGACCATCAACAAGGTCTGCCTCTCCGGCCTCGACGCGATCGCCCTGGCGGACCAGCTCATCCGCGCCGGCGAGTTCGACATTGTGGTCGCGGGCGGCCAGGAGTCGATGACCAACGCCCCGCACCTGCTGCCGAAGTCCCGCGAGGGCTACAAGTACGGCGCCATCGAGATGCTCGACGCGATGGCCTACGACGGCCTGACCGACGCCTTCGAGAACATCGCCATGGGCGAGTCCACCGAGAAGCACAACACCCGCCTGGGCATCGAGCGCGCCCCGCAGGACGAGTTCGCCGCCGGCTCCCACCAGCGCGCCGCCGCCGCCCAGAAGAACGGCGTCTTCGAGGCCGAGATCACCCCGGTCGAGATCCCGCAGCGCAAGGGCGACCCGGTCCTCTTCACCCAGGACGAGGGCATCCGCCCGGAGACCACCGTGGAGTCCCTCGGCAAGCTGCGCCCGGCCTTCGCCAAGGACGGCACGATCACCGCGGGCACCTCCTCGCAGATCTCCGACGGCGCCGCCGCCGTCGTCGTGATGAGCAAGGCCAAGGCCGAGGAGCTGGGCCTGGAGTGGATCGCGGAGATCGGCGCCCACGGCAACGTGGCCGGCCCGGACAACTCCCTGCAGTCCCAGCCGTCGAACGCGATCCTGCACGCCCTGAAGAAGGAGGGCCTGGAGGTCTCCGACCTGGACCTCATCGAGATCAACGAGGCCTTCGCCGCGGTCGCCGTCCAGTCAATGAAGGACCTCGGCGTGACCCCTGAAAGGGTGAACGTCAACGGTGGCGCCATTGCCCTGGGCCACCCGATCGGCATGTCCGGCGCCCGCGTGGTCCTGCACCTGGCGCTCGAGCTCAAGCGCCGCGGCGGCGGCGTCGGCGCGGCCGCCCTGTGCGGCGGCGGCGGCCAGGGCGACGCCCTGATCGTCCGGGTCCCCAAGGCCTGAGCCGCCGGTACCCCCCGCATCCGCACCCACAGCGAGAACCCAGGAGCGCAGCACGCATGACGGTGGACGTCCCCCAGCTGGTGGCCCAGGCGCGTGAAGGCCGGCCGAGAGCGGTGGCCCGGCTGATCTCGCTGGTCGAGGGGGCGTCCCCGCAGCTGCGCGAGGTGATGGCGGCCCTGGCCCCGCTGACGGGCGGGGCGTACGTGGTGGGCCTGACCGGCTCCCCGGGCGTCGGCAAGTCCACCTCGACCTCGGCGCTGGTCAGCGCGTACCGCAAGGCCGGCAAGCGGGTCGGCGTGCTCGCCGTCGACCCGTCCTCGCCGTTCTCCGGCGGCGCGCTGCTCGGCGACCGGGTGCGGATGTCGGACCACGCCTCCGACCCGGGGGTCTACATCCGCTCCATGGCCACCCGCGGCCACCTCGGAGGCCTGGCCTGGGCCGCCCCGCAGGCCATCCGGGTGCTGGACGCGGCCGGCTGCGACGTGATCCTCGTCGAGACGGTCGGCGTCGGGCAGTCGGAGGTGGAGATCGCCTCGCAGGCCGACACCTCCGTGGTGCTGCTGGCCCCGGGCATGGGCGACGGCATCCAGGCCGCGAAGGCGGGCATCCTGGAGATCGGCGACGTGTACGTGGTCAACAAGGCCGACCGGGACGGCGCCGACGCCACCGCCCGGGAGCTCAACCACATGCTGGGCCTGGGGGAGGCGCGGGGCGCCGGGGACTGGCGGCCGCCGATCGTCAAGACCGTCGCGGCCCGCGGCCAGGGCATCGACGAGCTGGTCGAGGCCCTGGAGAAGCACCGCGCCTGGATGGACGAGCGCGGGGTGCTGGCCGAGCGCCGTACGGCCCGGGCCGCGCGCGAGGTGGAGACGATCGCGGTCACCTCGCTGCGGACGCGGATGGCGGACGTGCACGGGGACGCCCACCTGGGGGCCCTCGCCACCCGGGTGGCCCAGGGCGAGCTGGACCCTTATGCCGCCGCGGACGCCCTGCTGGCGACGCTGACGGAGGGCTGAGGCCGGGGCCGCGCCCGGGCCGCTGCCGTGGGGCGGCCGGCCCCGGGGCGCGCGGCGGCCGATGCGGGTCGGGCGGGCCGACCGTAGACTGACGAGCGCCCGGAATGCCCCGATTCGAGCCCCGGTAAAGGGAGTGGCGTCATGGCCAAGCGCGGCAACAAGAAGCGAGCACGCAAGAAGAAGAAGGCCAACCACGGAAAGCGCCCCAACGCCTGACCGCGGGCAGCCGAACGCGACGGAGCCCCACCCCCGGCCGGGGGTGGGGCTCCGACGCCTTCGCGCCGTGAGCGGGGGGTGGAACCGCCGTG
>NZ_JBEYXK010000132.1:0-15967 GCF_040645035.1 Streptomyces sp. NPDC046876
GCTTTCCAGCCCCGCCGGCGTTTGAGGCGCGGGGTTTGGGGCGGAGCCCCAAGAAACCCGGCTCCGCCGGGCACCGGGCTCGGCCCGGACCCTCCCCCAGCTACCGCTGGGGGTACCCCCAGCCTCAAACGCCGGCGAGGCTGAGATTGCCGGCCCTCGGCTTCGAAGGCTGGCGAGGCTGAAGGTGCCGGACCCGGCTTCGAAGGCCAACGGGCAGGCAGCCGCCCGGGTTACGACGGGCGGGTGGCGATGGCCACCGTGGCCCAGAGGTCCTCCGACGTGGTCGTGCGGGCGGGGAGGCCGGCTGCGGCCAGGGCTTCGGCCGTGCGGGCGGCTTGGCGGTCGCTCGTCTCGATCAGCAGGTGCCCGCCCGCCGCAAGCCACGGCAGGGCGCCCGCCGCGACCCGGCGGTGGATGTCCAGCCCGTCCCGGCCGCCGTCCAGCGAGACGAGCGGCTCGTGGTCGCGGGCCTCCCCCGGCAGCAGGGGTATCTCCCCCGTCGGCACGTACGGCGCGTTGACCACCAGCACGTCCACCCTCCCCCGCAGCCCCTCCGGCAACGCCTCGTACAGGTCGCCCTCGTGGACCCGCCCCCCGTACGGGGCCACGTTCAGCCGCGCGTACGCCAGCGCCGCCGGGTCGATATCCGCCACGTGCAGCTCCACCCCGGCGCCCAGCTGCGCCGCGACGGCCGCGCCGAGGGCGCCCACCCCGCAGCACAGGTCCAGCACCACCGCGCCCGGCCGAGCGGCCGCCAGCGCCACCGCCTCGCGCACCAGGAACTCGGTGCGCCGGCGCGGTACGAACGCCCCCGCCCCCACCCGCATCCGCAGCCCGCAGAACTCCGCCCAGCCGACGACGTGTTCCAGCGGTTCACCGCCGGCCCGACGGGCCACCAGGGCCGCCAGGTCGGCGTCGTCCTGCGCGGCCGCGGCCAGCAGTTCGGCCTCCTCCTCCGCGAAGACGCAGCCCGCCGCGCGCAGCGCGTCCACCACCGATGTCATCGAAGCCATCCTCACTTGCCCCATGTTCCCGCAGGTCAGAAGATGTCCGGGCACCAGGGGCGCCGGGCCGTCCGGAACACCGCGTCCGCGAGCTCCAGCGCGCCCGGCCGCTCCTCGGCCACCTGCCCGAGCGCGCCGAGCCGTACCGCGGACTCGTCGCCGAGGTAGAGCGAGCCGAGCGCGGCCGCGCCGAGGGTGAGGTCCGCGGGCTCGTCGGTGCGGGTGCAGGTCCCCTTGCCCGCGTCGAGCCGGTAGCGGCCGGCGGCCGGCCCGCCCGGATCGGCGACGTCCAGGACGAGGGTCCCGGGCACCGCGTACGTCCGCGCACCCAGCGCCCGTACGACGTCCAGCACCCGCACCCACAGGAAGTCCGCGGCCGTCACGAGCCGGGCCGAGCGCGGGTCGGGCAGCAGCCGGGCGACCAGGTCGTCGGGGGCGCGGTAGCCGGTGCGGACCTTCAGCACCCAGTCGATGGAGCACAGGAAGTGCCACAGGGCGCGCTCGGCGGCCGGGGTGGCCGCGAGCAGCTCCTTGACCTGCAGCGTGTTCAGCGGGACCTTCGCTTCCGTCCAGTGGTCGTCGGCCGCGTACGCGACCAGGCCCTGCACCTCGCCGTCCGCCGCCCGGTACACGGCGTGCATCCTGTGCCGGTACGGGCGGAAGGACGTCTCCTCCACACCCGTGGCCAGGTTCCACCACCGCTGGTCGCGGCTGATCATGCCGTGGCGCTCGGAGCGCATCCGCCCGTGCAGCCCGGGGCCGACCCGGCGCGCCTCGGCAACGTCCACGATCTCGATGCGGCCGCCGTCGCCGGGCCCCGACCAGCGCGGGTCCAGTCCGGTGCGCGGGACGTCGATCTCCCATTCCGAGACCGACGTGGCGGGCCCGTACCCGTACCGCCCGTAGATCGGGTATTCGGCGGCTATCAGTGTCGACAGCACGTCCCCGCGGGCGACGGAGGCGTCCAGCTCGGCGGCCATCAGCCGGGTCAGCAGGCCCCGGCGGCGGTGCGTGGGCAGGACGCTGACGTTGGTCAGGGCGCTGGAGGTGACCTCGGCCCCGCCGGGCACCGTCACCTCCTGCCGGAAGGAGCGCAGGGTCGCCACGCAGGCACCGGTGTCGGGGTCGAAGGCGCCGTGGGCGCGGGTGAGGTCGCTGTACCGGGCCCGCTGGGCGACGTCGGAGTCCGTCAGGGGAGTGGCGTTCAGGAAACCGGTGTTCACGGTCCCCATCCAGGCGGGGAATTCGGATTCGGCGATCGGCCGGACGTCAGCACTCATAGCCGGTCACGCTAATCGGCCCGCCCGCGCCGCGTCGCCGCAATTTCCCCAGGCCCCGGCCCCCGCAGCCGGCCCGCTCACGCCAGCAGGTCGTCCACCTGCGCCTCGCCGTCCCGGTAGCGCCGGGTGATCTCCGCGGTGCAGTCGTCCACCGTGCGCTGCAGCTGCTGCCGGCGCCGCGAGACCTGCTGCTCGTAGCCGACCAACGCGGCCATCGCGTCGTGCAGTTCGCCGTCCGTACGGGCGTCGAGGTCCGACAGCTCGACGTCGGACAGCATCTGCGCCGCCAGCAGCCGGTACTCCTCGCTGTGCGGGGTGCCCAGCGTGACGTGCCGGGCGGAGGCACTGCGGCTGCTCGGGGCGTCGGCGAGGATCTCCGAGAGCCGGTCCACCACCGGCGGTTCGGGAGCCGCCGGGGCCTCCGGGTCCCTGCGCCGGGCCAGTTCGGCCCGCAGGATGTCGATGCGGCCCTGCAGGAGTCTGCGGACGTAGCTCAGGTCGGCCTCGTCGCGCTGGGCGTCGCGGCGCAGCGCGCGCAGCTCCGGCAGCCCCAGCGCGGTGGCGGGCGTGGTCGGCGCCTGCTCGTCCGGGGTGCGCTGCGCGGGCGGTGCCGGTGCAGCAGGTGCGGGTGATACGGGTGTGGAGGTACCAGAAGGATTCATGTGACGTGTCCGTCCCCTCGACCGGTGCATGGGGTCTCCCCCGGCCCCTGGGACCGGGGGGAAGCACCGCCTGCGTGCATCGTGCCACTCCCCGTGGTGCCGGAGCGGCCGGTGCCACCCGATCGGCCCTGGACACGTGCGCGCCTGGTACACAGGTGGTATGCGAGCAGTGGTGCAGAGGGTGGACGGCGCGCGCGTCGTCGTGGCCGGCGAGACCGTGGGCGAGATCGTCGGCGAGGGGCTGTGCGTCCTGGTGGGGGTGACCCACGACGACACACCGGAGAAGGCGGCGCAGCTGGCGCGCAAGCTGTGGTCGGTGCGGATCCTGGAGGCGGAGAAGTCCTGCAGCGACGTGAACGCGCCGCTGCTGGTGATCTCCCAGTTCACGCTGTACGGGGACGCCCGCAAGGGCCGGCGCCCCACGTGGAACGCGGCGGCGCCCGGCCCGGTCGCGGAGCCGCTGGTCGACGAGGTCGTCGCGCAGCTGCGGGCGCTCGGGGCGACGGTGGAGACGGGCCGGTTCGGGGCGGACATGCGGGTCTCGCTCACGAACCACGGCCCGTTCACGGTCATCGTCGAGGTCTAGCGCTGTGGCCGGGGGTGCCGTAACCCCCGCAGTCGCTACGGCGCGACGACGACCTCCTGCGCGGCGGCCGTCTTCCCGGCGAGCAGCGGCGCGTCCACCGGCACGTTCCGCTTGACCAGCGCGAGGGCGATCGGGCCGAGCTCGTGGTGGCGCACGGCGGTGGTCACGAAGCCGAGCTGGCGGCCCTCCTCCCCGTCGGCGGCGAGCCGGACCGGCGCGCCGTGCGGCGGCAGGTGCACCTCGGAGCCGTCCAGGTGCAGGAAGACCAGGCGGCGCGGCGGCTTGCCCAGGTTGTGGACGCGGGCCACCGTCTCCTGGCCGCGGTAGCAGCCCTTCTGCAGGTGCACGGCGGTGCCGATCCAGCCGAGCTCGTGCGGGATGGTGCGGTGGTCGGTCTCCAGGCCGAGCCGCGGCCGGTGCGCCTCGACGCGCAGGGCCTCGTACGCGAGGAGGCCGGCGGCCGGCCCGTGCGCGGCGGCGAAGGCCTCGAGCCCCTCGCGGGGCAGGAACACGTCCCGGCCGTGCGCGGTCTCCCGTACGACGTACTCCTTCGGCAGCTCGGCGATGGAGCCGGCCGGCAGGTGGACGACGGCGAAGTCGGCGGTGCGGTCGGCCACTTCGACCCGGTAGAAGAACTTCATCGACTCCAGGTAGGCGATCAGCGCCTCCTGGGTGCCGGGCTCGACGTGCGCCCAGACGGTCTCGCCGTCGTCGACGAGGTAGAGCGCGTGCTCGATGTGGCCGTTCGCGGAGAGGATCAGCGCCTCGGTGGCCTGCCCGGGCGGGAGTTCGGTCACGTGCTGGGTGATCAGCAGGTGCAGCCAGCTCAGCCGCTCCGGTCCGGTGACGGTGACGACCCCGCGGTGGGACAGGTCGACGAAGCCGCGGCCGTCGGCGAGGGCGCGCTGTTCGCCGTAGAGCTCTCCGTAGTGGGCGGCGACGCCCTCGTCACGGCCTTCGGCCTGCACGGCGCCGGGGAGGTTCAGCAAAGGGCTGGTCATGGGGCCAAGCCTACGACCCTGCCCTGCGCGAGCGTCACGGTGTTTGACGGCGGTGTTCGGCGGCGTCCTTGCGGCAGAGCCCGAAGATCGCGAAGTGCTTCATGTCGGTCTCGAAGCCGAAGGTGGCGCGGAGCTTCTCGGTGAACTCGGCGGCGATGTCCACGTCCGCCTCGATCACCTCCTGGCAGTCCCGGCAGACCAGGTGGATGTGGTGGTGCCGGTCGGCGAGGTGGTAGGTGGGGGCTCCGTGCCCGAGGTGGGCGTGCGAGACCAGCTTGAGCTCCTCCAGGAGCTCCAGCGTGCGGTAGACGGTGGAGATGTTGACCCCCGAGGCGGTCTTGCGGACGTGGGCGAGGATCTCGTCCGGCGTCGCGTGCTCCAGGGTGTCGACCGCTTCCAGCACGAGCTGGCGCTGCGGGGTCAGCCGGTATCCGCGCTGGCGCAGGTCGCTCTTCCAGTCCGCGCTCTCGGGGCTCGCGGGCTTCTCGGCGCTCTCGGGGCTCTCTGGGCTCTCGGGGCTCACCACCCGGCCAGTGTAAGCGCGCGAAGGGGACCCCGGGCCGGGCCGGGGTCCCCTTTCGAGATCATGGTCAGCGGAAGAAGGCGATGCCGTCGTCCGGCATGTCCGGGAGGTTGCGCGCCATCTCGGCGACCTCCTCGGGCGTGACGACCTTCTTCAGCTGGGCCGACATGTACGGGCGCAGCTCGACCTCGGGCGTGGCCTTCTCGCCGACCCACATCAGGTCGCTCTTGACGTAGCCGTACAGGCGCTTGCCGCCGCTGTACGGGCCGGAGGCGGCGGTGCGGGCGACGGCGTCGGTCGCCAGGTCGATCTGCGGCTTCTGGTCGGCGAGCTCGCCGTACCAGACCTCGACGACGCCCTGGTCGCGGATCATGACGACCTCGACCTTGCGGTCCTTGTCGATGCGCCAGTAGCCGGACTCGGACTCCAGCGGCCGCACCTTGTTGCCCTCGGTGTCGAGGACCCAGGTGCGGGACGTGTACTCCAGGAAGTCCCGGCCGTCGTGGCTGAAGACGACTTCCTGGCCGAAGTTGCACTTCTCGTCACCGGGGAAGTCGAAGACTCCCGCGCCCTCCCAGGTGCCGAGGAGGAAGGCGAGGGGGACGAGACCGGGGTTCAGGTCGGACGGGATCTGGATCATGAATGGCTGCTCAGGCGATCTGTGGGAGGGGGCTTGCGGGTCCGGGGGCGGCCGATCGGGGGATCAGCGCTGGCCCTGGTACAGCTTCTTCACGGCGAGGCCGGTGAAGGCGAGGACGCCGACGCAGACCAGGACCAGCAGGGAGGTGAAGACTGCCTCAAGCACGGGGTGCTCCTCGGAGGGTTTCGGTTGGCGGGTACGGGCCGGTCCCCAAGCCTACTGGCCTGGGGGCCGCCGCACTCCGTGAGGTAGGCCGCAGCCCGTCACCTCGCCCCGGACGGCCCCGGCCGCCTCAGCCCAGCAGCTGGCTCTGCAGGACCACCGTCTGGTGGAACGGGACGGTCGCCGCGCCGCCCTTCCGGCTCTGGACCAGGACGCCCAGCACGTCACCCGCCCGGAGGCAGCCGAGCCTGCTCTGCTCCTCCCCCGTACCCGGCTTGACCTCCTGGTACAGGGTGACGTCGGTGCTGTCGAGGGTGCCGGCGCCGTCGGGGCCCTGGGCCTGGGGGTCCAGGCCGGCCTGCTGGGTCTTCGCCTCGCGCCAGGCCAGGTCCAGTTCCAGGGCCGGGGCACCGGCGAGCCGCGTGTTGGTGTCGCAGCCGCGGAAGGCGTCCACGAAGCCCGCCGAGTGGAAGCGCAGCAGGTAGACACGGGTACGGGTGCCGTCCGGCATGGTCCAGCCGCGGGCGGCGATCTGGCGCAGCCCGTCGTACTCCAGGCCCTCCTTCAGCTTGGACCGGCTCTCGGGCTCGTACTCCTCGAGGAAGGCGTCGGCGGACACCAGCTGGTCCTTGTCCGCCTTGAGGCCGGGGTCCGGCCGGGCCCCCGACGGCGGCGGCAGCAGCAGGGCGGCGAGCGGCGCGTAGTGCGTCTCGGCCTTGTTGTCCGGGCCCTTGGCCAGCGGGGCGCCGGCGGGCAGCGCGGGCTTGGCGAGGGCGGGGTAGGCCCAGCGGCCGTCGCCCTCGGTGGCCAGGCCCGGCAGGTCGGTGCGCTCGGCCCGGGTGATCCCGTACGCGGTCCCCGCGCCGACGGCGGCGAAGGCGACGGCGGCGGCCGTCCACCGCAGCACTGCCGCGCGCCGGCGGCGGCCCTGCGGGGCGGCACCGGCGACGGGTGCGGCACCGGCCGGTGCTGCGGCCTCGACGGGGGCTGCGGCTTCGGCGGGTGCTGCGGCTTCGGCGGCGTCGGCGGTGTTCTGCTCGGTCACACGGACTCCCCGGGGGACTTCAGGTGGTTCAGCTGCTGCTTGAACAGGCCTACGGCGTCGTTCGCGGAGAACGGCTTCGGCCCGTACGCCCGGAAGCTCACCAGCACGTCGCCCTGGAGTGCCTCGCACGCCAGGGTGTCGATCTTGTCCTTCTCCTCCTTGCGCTCCTTGCCGACGGCCTGGAGCACGCATTTGGCGTCGGGGAAGCCCTCCACCTTCGGCGCATCGCGGTCGTCCCCGAGCAGGGCCATGACCTTCTTGCTGAACTCGGAGAACCGGGCGAGGGTCTGCGGGTCGGCCTGGGTGAGCTGGATCTCGGCCACCACGTGGTCGCGCTGCAGCAGGTAGCTGCGGCCGGCCAGGCCCTTGAGCTTGAGGTCGGCCAGCGCCTTGTCCCGGTCGGCCTTCCGGTCACCGGAGAGGCCGGTGTCCCCGTCCTTGAAGGCCTGGAGCGCGCGCTCGGCCGGGACGTAGTAGTCGTTGCCCTCCTCGTACAGGTCAGGGCCGGGAACGTAGCCCGTCGGCATCGGCAGCAGCTTGGCCGTCAGCTCGTTCGGCGGCACGCTCGCGCCCGGGGTCGCCGGACCGCTGGGCACGGGCCTGGGACCGTCCGCGACCCAGTACCGGGTCGGCGCGGTGCGGTCGGCGTCGGCGATCCGGCCGACCGCCCAGAGGGCGCCGCCGGCGAGGAGCGCGAGGCCGACCCCGCCCGCGACCAGGGCCGCGGTCCTGCGGCTCCGGGGCGGGGTACCGGGCGCGCCCGGGGCCGCCGCCGCGCCGTCCATGCCGTTCCCGCCGTTGTCCTGCAGGTCGCTCACAGCCGCTCCCACTGTCGCTTGGCCAGGTCCACGACGTCCTTCTCGTCGATGACGCCCCGGTTGTCGAAGTAGCTGATCTCCATGACGATGTCGCCGCGCCGGGCGAGGACCCGGGCCGACTTGGTCGGGAGGTAGCCCGGCTTCTCCTTCTGGCCGGAGTCCACCCACAGGTGGCCGTACTCCGAGGGCACGCCGGGCAGGTCCTTGCCGTCGTTGCCGGCGTACCGGTCCTCGGACATGTAGCGGTGGGCGTGCTGGTACCAGTCGGCGCCGGAGCGGTCGCGGTACTGCAGCAGCCGGATCGTCACGTAGTCCCGGTCGTCCTCGGACCAGCGGACCATGGCCACGCGCCGCACGTCGTGCTGGAGCTGGGAGGCGAGGCCGCCGTTGGGCTTCTCGTAGTAGTCCGCCGCGTACTCGTCCGGGGACTCGGAGCCGGACTCGACGACCTTCGCGCCGCCGGGGGCCTCCAGCAGCAGCTTGGCGAGGTCGTCGTCCGTCTTGTGCCAGCGGTTGGCGTTCAGCGCGCGGGCGCTCGCCGACTCGTTCGGGGCCTGCGGCTTCGGCTGGGTCAGGTGCTGCTGGGCCAGCGGCGGCAGCGGCGTCGGCTTGCGCCCGTACTGGATCGCATAGCCGGTGACGGAGCCGGCGAGGACCCCGAGGGCGGCCCCGGCCGCGATCAGGGCGGCGGTACGGCGGCCCCGGCCGCGGCGCGCGGCATCGGGCTCCGGCTCCGGCTCCGGCTCCGGCTCCGGCTCCGACACAGGCACCGGCACCGGCACCGGTTCTTTCCGCAGGTCGACGGCGGTCTGTTCGTGTTCCAAGAAGGTCCCCCCCCACAGGACTGTGGGCACGGATGATCACCGTGCACAGTCTTGACATGTACCGGAGGGGAGTGGTTGTGCGGAACCGTATTACGTTTCGGTACGGCGGGATTCAGTCCTTGCGGCGCGGCTTTCCGTCCAGTTCGTCCCACCACTCGTCGGACTTCGGGTCGCCCGTCGGGTCGTCCCACCAGCGGTCGTCCGGGCCGCGGCGGTTCGCGACCATCGCTGCGACCGGCGGGATGACCATGGCGACCACGCACAGGGCCACGGCCGCCTCGACCGAGAACAGCCGCACGAAGGCCCAGGCGGACACGAACAGGAACAGGCATCCGCCCATGAGGAGGAAGTAGGCGCGGCGCCGCCGGGCGTACATGCCTCCAGGGTAGGGCCGGCCCCTGCGAATACAAGCGTGCGGACGGCGCGAAGGGCCGCACCCCGTTCCAGTGGCGTCCAACCCCCGGGGGTGCGGCCCTTCGGCCGGTTTGCGTCGCGCCCGCTGTCGGGCTCGGCCTCAGACCGCGATCGCCACGTCCGTGACGCCGCCGGCCTCGGCGACGACCACGGCGCGGTCGGCCTGGCCGCCCGGGACGAGCGCCCGCAGCGTCCAGGAGCCGGTCGCGGCGTAGAAGCGGAACTGACCGGTCGCCGAGGTCGGGACCTCGGCGGTGAACTCGCCGGTCGAGTCCAGCAGCCGCACGTAGCCGCTGACGGGCTCGCCGCCACGGGTCACCTGGCCCTGGATGGCCGTCTCACCGGGCTTGAGCGTCGAGAGGTCGGGCCCGCCGATCTGTGCTCCACACATGTTCTCTGTCCTGTCCTAGAGAGGTCGTACTCGTTCTACGGGGCGTCGCGTGCCCGGGATTACTTGTTGGCGCCCAGCTCGATCGGCACGCCGACGAGGGAGCCGTACTCGGTCCAGGAGCCGTCGTAGTTCTTGACGTTCTCCTGGCCCAGCAGCTCGTGGAGCACGAACCACGTCAGGGCCGAGCGCTCACCGATGCGGCAGTAGGCGATGGTGTCCTTCGCCAGGTCGACCTGCTCGTCCTCGTAGAGGGCCTTGAGCTCGTCGTCGGACTTGAAGGTGCCGTCGTCGTTGGCGTTCTTCGACCACGGGATGTTGCGGGCGCTGGGCACGTGGCCGGGGCGCTGCGACTGCTCCTGCGGCAGGTGGGCCGGGGCGAGGAGCTTGCCGGAGAACTCGTCGGGCGAACGGACGTCGACCAGGTTCTGGGCGCCGATGGCGGCGACGACGTCGTCGCGGAAGGCGCGGATCGAGGTGTCCTGCGGCTTGGCCTTGTACTGGGTGGCCGGGCGGTTCGGGACCTCGGCGCCGTCGACCAGGTCGCGGGAGTCGAGCTCCCACTTCTTGCGGCCGCCGTCGAGGAGGCGGACGTCCTGGTGGCCGTAGAGCTTGAAGTACCAGTAGGCGTAGGACGCGAACCAGTTGTTGTTGCCTCCGTAGAGGACGACGGTGTCGTCGTTGGAGATGCCCTTGGCAGACAGGAGCTTCTCGAACCCCTCCTGGTCGACGAAGTCGCGGCGCACCGGGTCCTGGAGGTCCTTCTTCCAGTCGATCCGGACGGCGTTCGCGATGTGGTTCTTGTCGTACGCGGCCGTGTCCTCGTCGACCTCGACGAGGACGACGTTGGCGTCGTTCAGGTGGGCCTCGACCCAGTCGGCGTCTACGAGGACGTCGCTGCGGCTCATGGTTTCTCCTCCGGGGCAGTGTGCGGCGGGGCGGTGCAGGCGCTGACGGGAGTCGCCTGCGGGTGCTGCTGGTGCGTGCCGCGGGTCGGGGCTCCCGGATGCACTGCGCGGGGAGGCGTCAGTGGGCAGGGGGGAGCGGCGGTGCTGCGGTCACGCGGGAAGGACGGTCGTCCGGCGGGTGGAGCGGATGCGCTCTCAGGTCACATGGATCGACAGAGCATGGCGGCGACGCGACACAGGTCTACTGCCCGTCGCTTCGTGAGGTCCGCCTGCAGATGCTTCATAGCCATGGATCGTAGGGACGAACCGGCCGCCCTGTCACCGGCGTGTCATATTCCGAGACAGGATCGTCCGGATTCTGGGATCGGGTGGCCCGGGAGCGGCCGCCGCACGGCCCCCGGAGCCCTCCGTACGGTCCGCCCTTCTGCGGATCGGACCGCGGCGTCTCACGATCCGGCCAGCGCCAGGTCCGTACCGCTCAGCTTGAGGTGGATGCCGGACTCGTCCGAGGTCAGCCCGGTCAGCTGGAGCCCGACCGGCAGGCCGTCGTCGAGGCGGCGGTCGAAGTCGGTCTTCTTGCGGACCGCGCCCTCGATGCCGGGGATGCCCTCGCCCGGCACCGCATCGGCCCGGACGCGGACGAACTTGCCGCCGCCCTTGCCGGCCCCGCCGCCCTGGCCCTCCTTGGCGTCCACGAGGGTGACGGTGGAGACCACGCTGCGCGTGAAGGTCTGCCCCAGGATGTTCACCGAGGCGGTGACCTTCACCTTGTCCGGCGCCCCGCCGTAGGTGAGCTTCGCCCCGCTCTGCGAGGCCTCGGTCAGGTCCGGGTACGTGATCAGCGCGGAGCCCTCGGCGCGCTGCGCGGTGCCGCCGCTGTAGTCCCCGTTCAGCTTCACCCCGCGGAAGGTGGCGTCGAGCTGCGTCAGCCGCGTCTTGCGGCCGTCCGCGACGGCGTCGACGCCCTTGAGCTTCAGGTCGACCCGCTCGAGGTCGTGGCTGAGCGCCTGGGTCAGGAACGGGAACCCGTGGATGTCCACCTCCGCGGACCCGGCCAGCCCCTGGCGGGCCCGTATCCGGTCGGCCAGCTGATCCTCCGCGTAACTGACGGCGAAACGGTCCGCCGCCACGAACAGACCGCCCAGCACCACTGTGATGATCACGACGAAGCGCAGGAAACGCACGTGCCTCTCCCCCTGATAGACCGGAAACGAACGTGCGTCCTAGTGGACCATGGTCGGCCGCCGCAGGCCGGGAGCCGGGGCCGTCGGCCGGGAGTGACGGCCCGCGGCCGCCGTCAGCCCACCACCCGGCCGATCAGGTACACGGCGGGAGCGGCCGCCGCGAGCGGCAGCGCCACACCGGCCGTCATGTGCACGAACTTCGACGGGTAGTCGTACGCCGCCACGCGCAGCCCGATCAGCGCGCACACCCCGGCGGCCAGGCCGAGCAGCGCCCCGCCCACCCCGATGGAGGTCAGCCCGCCGACCGCGACGCCCGCACCGGCGGCCGCGGCCAGCGAGACCCCGACCGACGCGGCGGGCGGCAGCGGCACGGCCCGTACGAACGCGGCGACCGCGACGGCGGCCGCGCCGACGGTGACGGCGGCGGAGTCCGCGGCCAGGTAGCCGGCGCACGCGATGGCGAGGGCGGCGGAGGCCACCGAGGCCATCAGGCCGTACATCCGCTCGTCCGGATCGGCATGGCTGCGCAGCTGCAGGACCAGCGTGAGCAGCACCCACACGCCGAGGGTGCCGATGATCGCGCCGGGGCCGTACGCCTCGTCCACCGCGAAGACGGCGCCGTCGGCGACGAGCGCGCCGAGGAAGGCGAGGGCGATGCCCTGGCGGGCGGGCCACATGCCGTTGAGCCGGAACCAGCCGGCCGCGGTGAGGCCCTGCAGCACGACCAGCGGCGCGAGCAGCGCGAGGTCCGCCACGGCCGCGCCGCCGGCGAGCAGCAGACCGAGGGCGGCGGTGAGTATGGCCGACTGCGGACCCGGGTCGATGATCGGCGAAAGGCCCTCGGCGCGGGCCCGGGCCGGGTCGACGGCGCGCATGGTGTTCCCGCCGAGGGTGGGCGGCGAGTACTCCGGCTCCTCCTCCGGAGCCGGCTGGGCGGAGGGGGCTGCGGCTGCGGCTGCCCCGTGGGCGTGCGGGGCGTGCGGGGTCTGCACGGGCTGCGGGGTCTCCTCGGGGGCGGCCTGCGGCGGGAGGTATGCGGTGGTCTCGGCCCAGTCGGGCCCGGGGGCGGCGGAGCCGCGGGGGGCGGGCGCCGGGGCGGCCGGGGCCTCGTCGCGGAACCAGCCGTCCGGGACCGCGCCGGTGCCGCCGGAGCCCGCCGGCGGGACCGGCGGGAGGTAGGCGGTCTCGGCGGCGCTGAGGAGGCTCTCCTGCACCGGCGGCAGGTACGCCGTCTCCGCGGCGCTCGGGGGCGCTTCCTGCACGGGCGGCAGGTACGCGGTCTCGGCGGCCCAGTCCTGGACCGGGGCGGCGGACGGAGCCGGGGCGGCGGGGGCCTCGTCCCGGAACCAGCCCTCGGGCACGGCGGGAGCTGCGGGAGCGGCGGGCGCCGGGAAGTGCTGCCCGGCCTGCGGCTGCGGGTCGGCGGGGCCCGGGTACGGCGGGAGGTAGGCGGTCTCGGCGGCGCCCAGGGGCGCGCCGCCCTGCACCGGCGGCAGGTACGCGGTCTCCGCGGCCCAGTCCTGGACCGGGGCGGCGGCCGGAGCCGGGGCGGCCGGGACCTCGTCCCGGAACCAGCCCTCGGGCGCCACGGCCTGGCCGGGCACCCCGCCCAGCGGCGACTGCACGGGCTGCTGCTGCACGGGCTGCTGCTGCACGGGCTGCTGGACCGGCTGGTAGCCGGTGTCCCAGGTGTCCGCCTGCCAGGTCTGCGTTCCCCACGGATCGGGGTCCTGCGGCCCGTATCCCTGCGGCTGGGGCCGGGGCTGCGGCTGCTGCTCCTCGGGGGTGCCGGGAGTGCTCGGAGTGCCAGGAGTGCTCATGGGGTTCCGCTCACCCGCCCGCGAACGGCGGGAGCACCTCGACGGTGCCCCCCTCGGTCAGCAGGACGGCATCGTGCGGGCGCTTGCCCACGGGCTCGTCGTTCACGAGGAAGGAGCAGCGCAGCAGCACCCGGGTCAGCTCCCCGGGGTGGCGTTCCCGCACGGCGTCGAGCGCCTCGGCCAGTGTCCGCGCCGAGTACGGCTCCTCCGCCGTGTGGGCCGCGGCCTTGGCCGCCGCCCAGTAGCGGATGGTTCCGGTTGCCACTGCAGCTCCTATCGTCGGCTCTCTACCGTCGGCCTCCATGATGACCCCTCCCGGCCGCAGGTCCGGTGTGACTTCACGCCCCCGGCGTGCGCCCGGGCGGCCCTGCGAAGCTCCGCCGAACCGGTGAAACCGGGGCATACGCTGGGTACAGGGGTGGCGCGGACCACAGAAGAGGTGGAGGTGGAAGCCTCGGCCTGCCACCGGCAGGTGGGCTATTCTGCTGGCGAGAGGATCCGGGCAACGTTGCCCCCGGGTCCTTTTGTGCTTTCAGCACGTTGAACGGACCGAGAACAGTGGCACCCGACCGGGCCTCAGGGCGCGGGGACCGGACGGCCGCCACGCACTGCGCACCACGTACGAAGCAGTACCGCGAAAGTCCTCGACGGGACCGAGGAGGAACCGACGTGACGGACCAGCGAACCGTGCACCATCGACCGACCCGGGCAGGTGGTCGGGCATGAGCTCACTCCTGCTGCTGACCAACGCCCTCCAGCCCTCCACCGAGGTGCTGCCGGCCCTCGGCCTGCTGCTGCACAACGTGCGTGTGGCCCCGGCCGAGGGCCCGGCCCTCGTGGACACCCCCGGCGCGGACGTCATCCTCGTCGACGGCCGCCGGGACCTGCCACAGGTCCGCTCGCTGTGCCAGCTGCTGCGCTCCACCGGGCCCGGCTGCCCGCTGATCCTCGTCGTCACCGAAGGCGGCCTCGCAGCCGTCACAGCCGACTGGGGCATCGACGACGTCCTCCTCGACACCGCCGGACCGGCCGAGGTCGAGGCCCGGCTGCGGCTGGCCACCGGCCGCCAGCAGCTCGGCTCCGACGACTCCCCCATGGAGATCCGCAACGGCGACCTCTCGGTCGACGAGGCCACGTACTCGGCGAAGCTGAAGGGCCGGGTCCTGGACCTCACCTTCAAGGAGTTCGAGCTCCTGAAGTACCTCGCCCAGCACCCGGGCCGGGTCTTCACCCGCGCCCAGCTCCTGCAGGAGGTCTGGGGCTACGACTACTTCGGCGGCACCCGGACCGTGGACGTGCACGTCCGGCGGCTGCGCGCCAAGCTCGGGCCCGAGCACGAGTCGCTGATCGGCACCGTCCGCAACGTCGGCTACCGCTTCGTCACCCCGGAGAAGGTCGACCGGGCCGCCGCGGAGGCCGCGGCGCAGGAGGCCTCGGGGGCCTCCTCGGGAGCGGTAGCCCACATGGAGGAAGAGCGTGTGACGGTCCACTCCCCAGGACGCCCTGCCCAGAGGTAGGTCACCCCGCGTAGACTCCGGGGCGTGGCCAAGGTGACGCGGGATGACGTGGCGCGACTTGCGGGTACTTCAACCGCCGTCGTGAGCTACGTCATCAACAACGGACCCCGGCCGGTCGCCCCGGCCACGCGCGAGCGTGTCCTCGCCGCGATCAAGGAGCTGGGCTACCGCCCGGACCGGGTCGCCCAGGCGATGGCGTCGCGGCGCACCGACCTCATAGGCATGATCGTCCCGGACGCCCGCCAGCCCTTCTTCGCGGAGATGGCGCACGCGGTCGAGCAGGCCGCCGCCGAGCGCGGAAAGATGGTGCTCGTCGGAAACTCCGACTACCGGGACGAGCGCGAGGTGCACTACCTGCGCGCCTTCCTCGGCATGCGGGTGTCCGGGCTGATCCTGGTCAGCCAGGGCATGAGCGAGCGGGCCGCCTCCGAGATCGAGGCGTGGGACGCGCGGGTGGTGCTGCTGCACGAGCGGCCGGAGGCGATCGACGACGTCGCGGTCGTCACGGACGACATCGGCGGCGCGCAGCTGGCCACGCGCCACCTGTTGGAGCACGGGCACGAGTACGTCGCCTGCATCGGCGGCATCGAGAACACGCCGTCGGTCGGCGACCCGGTCGCCGACCACGTCGAGGGCTGGCGCCGGGCGATGCTCGAGTCGGGCCGCTCGGTGGAAGGCCGGCTCTTCGAGGCCCCGTACAACCGCTACGACGCGTACCGGGTGGCTCTGGAGGTCCTGGCGGGCCCGAACCGCCCGCCGGCGATCTTCTGCGCGACGGACGACCAGGCGATCGGTGTGCTGCGGGCGGCGCGCGAGCTGCGTCTCGACGTCCCCGGTGACTTGGCCGTCGCCGGCTTCGACGACGTCAAGGAGGCCGCCCTGACGGACCCGCCGCTGACGACGGTCGCCTCGGACCGGCCGGCGATGGCTCGCGCCGCGGTCGACCTCGTCCTCGACGACGGCCTGCGGGTGGCCGGCTCGCGCCGCGAACGCCTGAAGCAGTTCCCGTCGGCCCTGGTCATCCGCCGCTCCTGCGGCTGCGTCTGACTCCGTCCGGCCCCGAGCCCCGGCCCGGCACCGGGCCGGGACCCGCCGCTGCGCGGAGCTTCTCCCCGCCCCGCCCTTTCGCCGTATCCCGGGGCTCCGCCCCGGACCCCGCGCCTCAAACGCCGGCGGGGCTGATTTCAGCCC
>NZ_JBEYXK010000133.1:0-15955 GCF_040645035.1 Streptomyces sp. NPDC046876
TGGAGTTAAGAAGTGTGATCTTCCGATATTGGGGCTCCGCCCCAAACCCCGCGCCTCAAACGCCGGCGAGGCTGGATCTGCCGGACCGGCTGCGATAGCCGGGCCCCGGCTTCGTCGGCGGGCGGTGGTCAGGGCGGCCGGGCAACGAAGAAGCCCCCCGCCGCTCCTCTCGGAGCAGCGGGGGGCTTCTCGGTGACCCTTAGCCGTTGTACGGGCCGTAGTCGTAGTCCTCCAGCGGGACCGCCTGGCCGGAGCCGGTGCCGAAGGGCGAGTAGTCGATGTCGTCGTAGCCGACGGCCGAGTACATCGCGGCCTTCGCCTCCTCGGTGGGCTCGACCCGGATGTTGCGGTAGCGGGCGAGGCCCGTACCGGCCGGGATGAGCTTACCGATGATGACGTTCTCCTTGAGGCCGATGAGGCTGTCGGACTTGGCGTTGATCGCCGCATCCGTCAGGACTCGGGTCGTCTCCTGGAAGGAGGCGGCCGACAGCCAGGACTCCGTCGCCAGCGAGGCCTTGGTGATACCCATCAGCTGCGGACGGCCGGAGGCGGGGTGACCGCCCTCGGTGACCACACGACGGTTCTCGGTCTCGAAGCGCGAGCGCTCCACGAGCTCGCCCGGCAGCAGCTCCGCGTCGCCGGACTCGATGATCGTCACGCGGCGCAGCATCTGCCGGATGATGATCTCGATGTGCTTGTCGTGGATCGACACGCCCTGCGAGTTGTAGACCTTCTGGACCTCGCCGACCAGGTGCACCTGGACGGCGCGCTGGCCGAGGATGCGCAGCACGTCGTGCGGGTTGGTGGCACCCGCGGTGAGCTTCTGGCCCACCTCGACGTGGTCGCCCTCGTGGACGATGACCTTGGCGCGCTTGGAGATCGGGAAGGCCGTCTCGTCGCTGCCGTCGTCCGGGGTGATGACGATCTTCTTGGTCTTCTCGGTCTCCTCGATCCGCACGCGGCCGGCGGCCTCGGAGATCGGGGCGACACCCTTCGGGGTACGGGCCTCGAAGAGCTCGACGACACGCGGCAGACCCTGGGTGATGTCGTCACCGGCCACACCACCGGTGTGGAAGGTACGCATCGTCAGCTGGGTACCGGGCTCACCGATGGACTGGGCGGCGATGATGCCGACCGCCTCACCGATGTCGACCAGCTTGCCGGTGGCCAGCGAGCGGCCGTAGCAGTACGCACAGGTACCGACGGCGGACTCACAGGTCAGGACGGAGCGGGTCTTGACCTCCTCGACGCCGTTGGCGACGAGGGCGTCGATCAGGACGTCGCCGAGGTCGACGTTGGCCGGCGCGATGACCTTGCCGTCGACGACCACGTCCTCCGCCAGCATGCGGGCGTAGACCGAGGTCTCGACGTCGTCGGCCTTGCGCAGGACGCCGTCCTCGCCGCGGACGGCGATCTTCAGCTTCAGGCCGCGCTCGGTGCCGCAGTCCTCCTCGCGGATGATCACGTCCTGCGAGACGTCCACCAGACGACGGGTCAGGTAACCCGAGTCGGCGGTACGCAGGGCGGTGTCCGCCAGACCCTTACGGGCACCGTGCGTGGAGATGAAGTACTCCAGAACGGTGAGGCCCTCACGGAAGGACGCCTTGATCGGACGCGGGATGGTCTCGTTCTTCGCGTTCGACACCAGACCACGCATACCGGCGATCTGCCTCATCTGCATCATGTTTCCTCGGGCACCCGAGTCAACCATCATGAAGATGGGGTTGGTCTTGGGGAAGTTCGCGTTCATCGCCTCGGCGACCTCGTTGGTCGCCTTGGTCCAGATCGCGATGAGCTCCTGCGTGCGCTCGTCCTTGGTGATCAGACCGCGCTCGTACTGCTTCTGGACCTTCTCGTCCTGGGCCTCGTAGCCCGCGACGATCTCCTTCTTCGCCTCAGGCACGACGACGTCGGAGATGGCCACGGTGACGCCGGAACGGGTCGCCCAGTGGAAGCCGGCCGCCTTCAGGTTGTCGAGCGTCGCCGCCACGATGACCTTGGGGTAGCGCTCGGCCAGGTCGTTGACGATCTCGGAGAGCTGCTTCTTGCCCACCGAGTAGTCGACGAACGGGTAGTCCTCCGGCAGCAGCTCGTTGAAGAGCGCACGGCCCAGCGTGGTCTTCAGACGGAAGCTGTCGCCCGGCTGGAACTCCTGCTCACCCTCCTCGGCGACCGGGGGGACCCAGCCGCGCGGCGGGATGGTGCCCACCGGGAAGCGGATGTCGACGGCCGACTGGAGCGAGAGCTCGCCCGCGTCGAACGCCATGATCGCCTCGGCCGTGGAGCCGAACGCACGGCCCTCGCCCTTGACGTTGCGCAGTTCGCCGTCCGTGGTCAGGAAGAACAGACCGAGGACCATGTCCTGGGTCGGCATCGTGACCGGGCGGCCGTCGGCCGGCTTGAGGATGTTGTTCGAGGACAGCATCAGGATGCGGGCCTCGGCCTGCGCCTCCGCGGAGAGCGGCAGGTGGACGGCCATCTGGTCACCGTCGAAGTCCGCGTTGAACGCGGTGCAGACGAGCGGGTGGATCTGGATGGCCTTGCCCTCGACCAGCTGCGGCTCGAAGGCCTGGATGCCGAGGCGGTGCAGCGTGGGCGCACGGTTCAGCAGCACCGGGTGCTCGGCGATGACCTCTTCGAGGACGTCGTACACGACGGTGCGGCCGCGCTCGACCATGCGCTTGGCCGACTTGATGTTCTGCGCGTGGTTCAGGTCGACCAGGCGCTTCATCACGAACGGCTTGAAGAGCTCCAGCGCCATGGCCTTGGGCAGACCGCACTGGTGCAGCTTCAGCTGCGGACCGACGACGATCACGGAACGCGCGGAGTAGTCCACGCGCTTGCCGAGGAGGTTCTGACGGAAGCGACCCTGCTTGCCCTTCAGCATGTCGCTGAGGGACTTCAGCGGACGGTTGCCGGGGCCCGTGACCGGGCGGCCGCGGCGGCCGTTGTCGAAGAGGGCGTCGACCGCCTCCTGGAGCATGCGCTTCTCGTTGTTCACGATGATCTCGGGCGCACCGAGGTCGAGAAGGCGCTTCAGGCGGTTGTTGCGGTTGATCACACGGCGGTACAGGTCGTTCAGGTCGGAGGTCGCGAAGCGGCCACCGTCCAGCTGCACCATCGGACGCAGGTCCGGCGGGATGACCGGGACGCAGTCCAGGACCATGCCCTTGGGGCTGTTGCTGGTCTGCAGGAACGCCGAGACGACCTTGAGGCGCTTGAGCGCACGGGTCTTCTTCTGGCCCTTGCCGGTCCGGATGATCTCGCGGAGGCGCTCGGCCTCCTCCTCCAGGTCGAAGGACTCCAGGCGCTTCTGCAGCGCCGCGGCACCCATCGAGCCGTCGAAGTACGTGCCGAAGCGGTCACGCAGCTCGCGGTAGAGGAGCTCGTCGCCCTCGAGGTCCTGGACCTTGAGGTTCTTGAAGCGGTTCCACACCTCGTCGAGGCGGTCGATCTCGCGCTGCGCGCGGTCGCGGAGCTGCTTCATCTCGCGCTCGGCGCCCTCGCGCACCTTGCGGCGCACGTCGGCCTTGGCGCCCTCGGCCTCGAGCTCGGCCAGGTCGGACTCGAGCTTCTTGGCGCGGGCCTCGAGGTCGGCGTCGCGACGGTTCTCGATCTGCTGGCGCTCGACGGAGACGTGGGCCTCCAGCGACGGCAGGTCGCGCTGACGGCGCTCGTCGTCGACGAACGTGATCATGTACGCGGCGAAGTAGATGACCTTCTCGAGGTCCTTCGGCGCGAGGTCCAGCAGGTAGCCCAGGCGCGACGGAACGCCCTTGAAGTACCAGATGTGGGTGACGGGAGCGGCAAGCTCGATGTGGCCCATCCGCTCACGGCGCACCTTGGCGCGCGTGACCTCGACGCCACAGCGCTCACAGATGATGCCCTTGAAGCGGACACGCTTGTACTTGCCGCAGTAGCACTCCCAGTCCCGGGTGGGGCCGAAGATCTTCTCGCAGAAGAGTCCGTCCTTCTCGGGCTTCAGGGTGCGGTAGTTGATGGTCTCCGGCTTCTTGACCTCGCCGTGCGACCAGGTACGGATGTCGTCCGCGGTGGCAAGGCCGATCCGCAGCTCGTCGAAGAAGTTGACGTCGAGCACTGTGCGTCAATCCCTCTTTCGGGGTCGTGTCTCTTGATCAGTGGTCTGAACGGTCCCGGGGACGGCGGGGGCTCCTCGTGGGAGCCCCCGCCAGGCCCGTCAGACCTCTTCGACGCTGCTCGGCTCGCGCCGGGACAGGTCGATACCGAGCTCCTCCGCAGCGCGGAAGACGTCCTCGTCGGTGTCGCGCATCTCGATGGACATGCCGTCCGAGGACAGCACCTCCACATTGAGGCAGAGCGACTGCATTTCCTTGATGAGCACCTTGAAGGACTCGGGAATGCCCGGCTCGGGGATGTTCTCGCCCTTGACGATGGCCTCGTAGACCTTCACTCGGCCGGTGACGTCGTCGGACTTGATGGTCAGGAGCTCCTGGAGGGCGTAGGCGGCGCCGTAAGCCTCGAGCGCCCACACCTCCATCTCACCGAAGCGCTGGCCACCGAACTGCGCCTTACCACCCAGCGGCTGCTGCGTGATCATCGAGTACGGACCGGTCGAACGGGCGTGGAGCTTGTCGTCGACCAGGTGGTGGAGCTTGAGGATGTACATGTACCCGACCGAGATCGGGTCCGGGAACGGCTCGCCGGAGCGGCCGTCGAACAGGCGCGCCTTGCCCGACGGCAGGACCAGGCGGTCGCCGTCGCGGTTCGGGATGGTGTGCTCGAACAGGCCGGCGAGCTCGTCCTCGCGGGCGCCGTCGAACACGGGGGTGGCGACGTTGGTGCCGGGCTCGACGCGGTCGGCGCCGATGGCCTTCAGTCGCTCGGCCCACTCCTCCGCCAGGCCGGAGACGTCCCAGCCGCGGCTGGCGAGCCAGCCGAGGTGGATCTCCAGGACCTGTCCCGGGTTCATTCGGGACGGGACACCCAGCGGGTTCAGGATGATGTCGACCGGGGTGCCGTCCTCGAGGAACGGCATGTCCTCGATCGGGAGGATCTTGGAGATGACACCCTTGTTGCCGTGGCGACCGGCGAGCTTGTCACCGTCGGTGATCTTGCGCTTCTGGGCGACGTAGACGCGGACCAGCTGGTTCACGCCCGGGGGAAGCTCGTCGCCCTCCTCGCGGTCGAAGACGCGGACGCCGATGACCTTGCCGATCTCGCCGTGCGGGACCTTCAGGGAGGTGTCGCGCACCTCGCGCGCCTTCTCACCGAAGATCGCGCGGAGCAGGCGCTCCTCGGGGGTCAGCTCGGTCTCACCCTTCGGGGTGACCTTGCCGACCAGGATGTCGCCGGCGACGACGTCCGCACCGATGCGGATGATGCCGCGCTCGTCGAGGTCGGCGAGGACCTCCTCGGAGACGTTCGGGATGTCCCGGGTGATCTCCTCGGGGCCCAGCTTGGTGTCACGGGCATCGACCTCGTGCTCCTCGATGTGGATCGAGGAGAGGACGTCGTCCTGCACGAGGCGCTGCGACAGGATGATCGCGTCCTCGTAGTTGTGGCCCTCCCACGGCATGAACGCCACGAGCAGGTTCTTGCCCAGCGCCATCTCGCCGTTCTCGGTGGCCGGACCGTCGGCGAGGACCTGGCCGTCGATGACGCGGTCGCCCTCGTTGACGATGACCTTCTGGTTGACCGAGGTGCCCTGGTTCGAGCGGGAGAACTTGGCGACGCGGTACGTGGTGTACGTGCCGTCGTCGTTGGCGACGGTGATGTAGTCGGCCGAGACCTCCTGGACGACACCGTCCTTCTCCGCCTTGATGGAGTCGCCGGCGTCGACGGCGCAGCGGTACTCCATGCCGGTGCCGACGAGCGGCGCCTCCGCCTTGATGAGCGGAACGGCCTGGCGCATCATGTTCGCGCCCATGAGGGCACGGTTGGCGTCGTCGTGCTCGAGGAAGGGGATCATGGCGGTCGCGACCGACACCATCTGGCGCGGCGAGACGTCCATGTAGTCCACGTCCGTGCCGGGCACGTAGTCGACCTCGCCGCCGCGGCGGCGGACCAGGACACGGCCCTCGGCGAAGCGCAGCTCCTCGTCCAGGCGGGCGTTGGCCTGGGCGATGACGAAGCGGTCTTCCTCGTCGGCGGTCAGGTAGTCGACCTCGTCGGTCACCTGGGCGTCGACGACCTTGCGGTACGGCGTCTCGACGAAGCCGAACGCGTTGACGCGGCCGTACGAGGCGAGCGAACCGATCAGACCGATGTTCGGGCCTTCGGGGGTCTCGATCGGGCACATGCGTCCGTAGTGGGACGGGTGCACGTCACGGACCTCGAAGCCGGCCCGCTCACGGCTCAGACCACCGGGGCCGAGCGCGGAGAGACGGCGCTTGTGGGTCAGACCAGACAGCGGGTTGTTCTGGTCCATGAACTGCGACAGCTGGCTGGTGCCGAAGAACTCCTTGATGGAGGCGACGACCGGCCGGATGTTGATCAGGGTCTGCGGCGTGATCGCCTCGACGTCCTGGGTGGTCATGCGCTCGCGCACGACGCGCTCCATACGCGCCAGACCCGTGCGGACCTGGTTCTGGATGAGCTCGCCGACGTTGCGCAGACGACGGTTGCCGAAGTGGTCGATGTCGTCGGTCTCGACGACGATCGAACGGCCGGACTCGCCGATGGTCTCGGTCTCGCCCGCGTGGAGCTTCACCAGGTACTTGATCGTCGCGATGATGTCGTCGACGGTCAGCACGCCGGCGTCGAGCGGCTCGTCCGCGCCCAGCTTCTTGTTGACCTTGTAGCGGCCGACCTTCGCGAGGTCGTAGCGCTTCGGGTTGAAGTAGAGGTTCTCCAGCAGCGTCTGGGCGGCCTCGCGCGTCGGCGGCTCGCCCGGACGGAGCTTGCGGTAGATGTCGAGCAGCGCGTCGTCCTGGCCCTGGGTGTGGTCCTTCTCCAGGGTGGCGCGCATGGACTCGTACTCGCCGAACTCCTCGAGGATCTGCTCGGTGGTCCAGCCGAGAGCCTTCAGGAGGACGGTGACGGACTGCTTGCGCTTGCGGTCGATGCGGACACCGACCATGTCGCGCTTGTCGACCTCCATCTCCAGCCAGGCACCCCGGGACGGGATGATCTTGGCGGAGAAGATGTCCTTGTCGGACGTCTTGTCGATGGAGGAGTCGAAGTAGACACCGGGGGAGCGCACCAGCTGCGACACGACGACACGCTCGGTGCCGTTGATGACGAAGGTGCCCTTGTTGGTCATGAGCGGGAAGTCGCCCATGAAGACCGTCTGAGACTTGATCTCACCGGTCTCGTTGTTCGTGAACTCGGCCGTGACGAAGAGCGGCGCCGCGTACGTGAAGTCGCGCTCCTTGCACTCGTCGACGGAGTTCTTCGCCGGCTCGAACCGGTGGTCGCGGAAGGTCAGCGACATCGACCCGGAGAAGTCCTCGATCGGCGAGATCTCCTCGAAGATCTCCTCCAGACCGGACTTGGTGGGGACGTCCTGTCCACTCTCGAGCGCCGACTCGACGCGAGACTTCCAGGCGGCATTGCCGAGCAGCCAGTCAAAGCTCTCGGTCTGCAGCGCCAGGAGGTTCGGAACCTCGAGGGGCTCCTTGATCTTTGCAAAGGAGATGCGCAGCGGGGCGGTGCTGGCACCGTTGTTCGTATTGGTCGAGGCGTTGCGCGAGGCGGCCAAGAGGGGGTCCTTCCGAGGGCTCGGACTCACTACGCGCGTACCGGTCCCAGTCGACACCGCGGTGAGAGACCCCCGGATCCGGCCGAAAGGCCAGGTCAGGGCGCATCAGTCACGTGTGCTCGAGCGTGGGCATGCCCCTGGCGACGGGCAGGGGACAGCTAACAGGCAGCGCAAAGGGTCAGTGTAGCCACTCGGCTCACTGATGTCCAGACCAGGTTTCCGGAGACCGGCAACAGGCCTTCCCCACGTCCGTCAAAAACCAACCTTGCTGTCCCTGCGCCGCGCTCCTCGTACACAGAGCGCGTATCAGTACTGCCCTCTTCGTAGTCGATCCATGCCTCGGATCTCCGATCCCTGCCTGCGGATCTCGGATCGAGCCGGGCCGAGCCACAACGGGTCTGAGAATTGCGCGCCGCGTGCCGTTCGTC
Source organism: Streptomyces sp. NPDC046876 (assembly GCF_040645035.1). Lineage (NCBI taxonomy): Bacteria > Bacillati > Actinomycetota > Actinomycetes > Kitasatosporales > Streptomycetaceae > Streptomyces > Streptomyces sp. NPDC046876. Next base: position 8,110 of record NZ_JBEYXK010000133.1, read on the forward strand.
AAGGCCCCCTGCTCCGAGCGGATCAGCTCGGGACCCTGGCGCGGAGCAACGATGATCACCCTACTCCCCAACGAGACCAGGGCAAGTCAGGCACCGCCGGGTACGCCGAAGGGCGACCACCCTTTCGAGTGATCGCCCTTCGCAGAGGCCGTCAGACGGCCTCAGAGGTGTTACTTGACCTCGACGGAGGCACCGGCGCCCTTGAGGGCCTCGGCGGCCTTGTCAGCGGCCTCCTTGTTGACCTTCTCGAGGACCGGCTTCGGGGTGCCGTCGACGAGGTCCTTGGCCTCCTTCAGACCCAGGGAGGTCAGCTCACGCACGACCTTGATGACCTGGATCTTCTTGTCGCCGGCGCCGGTGAGGATGACGTCGAACTCGTCCTTCTCCTCGACCTCGGCAACCGGGGCGCCCGGGGCGCCGGCGGCGGCAACGGCAACCGGGGCGGCCGCGGTGACGTCGAACTTCTCCTCGAAGGCCTTCACGAACTCGGCGAGCTCGATGAGGGTCATCTCCTCGAACTGAGCGAGCAGGTCGTCCTGAGACAGCTTCGCCATGATGGGCGATCCTTCCATTAATTCGGCTGGTGCCGAGAGGTATCGAAAGGCGGGCGTAACGGCCCGCTACGACCCGCGCACTAGGCGGCGCGGATCAATGCGCGAGCCGAATTACTCGGCACCGCCCTGCTCGTCGAGCTTGGCACGAAGCGCCTCCGCGGTGCGGATGAACTTCGAGGGAAGCGCCTGGAAGAGCGCGGCAGTCTGGGACTGCTTGCCCTTCATGGCGCCCGCCAGCTTGGCGAGCAGAACCTCGCGGGACTCGAGGTCCGCAAGCTTCTTGATCTCGTCGGCGGACAGCGCCTTGCCGTCAAGGACACCGCCCTTGATGACGAGCTTCGGGTTGTCCTTGGCGAAGTCACGCAGAGCCTTCGCCGACTCCACCGGGTCACCGGTGACGAAGGCGACCGCGGTCGAACCAGCAAGGTGCTCGTCCAGCGCGGTGATCCCGGCCGAGTTGGCCGCAATCTTGGTCAGCGTGTTCTTCACCACGGCGTACTGGGCGTTCTCACCGAGCGAACGACGCAGCGTCTTGAGCTGCGCAACGGTGAGCCCCGTGTACTCGGTCAGCACAGCGGCGTTCGAGCTGCGGAACATGTCCTCCAGCTCGGCTACCGCGGCAGCCTTGTCGGGCCTTGCCATAGAGCGTCGGCCTCCTTCCGGGTGATGAGGACCGCGCAGAAGGGACTGACATACAAAACGCCCCGGCGCAGGCGCCAGGGCGTAGCTCGACCGGACGGAAATCCGGGAGCGCTTCCACAGTCACCTGCGCGGGTCGTCCGCAGTAAGCGGATCCTTCGGCCACCGCACCCTCGCGGGCACAGCAACGACCAGCGGTCTTTGGCTTCTGTGGAAGGTTAGACGACCGGTCGCCGGTCAGGCAAATCGGTCAGTGCCGCAGGCCTTCCAGCTTCCTGTCCGTCTCCGCGATCGAGTCCCCGACGCCCTTCATCACGGCGTCGAAGTCGACGATGCTGTCGGCCGGCGGGGCCTGCACGGTCGGTGCCGTGCCGTACTGCGAGAACTCCGAGGAGATCCGGTCGACGCCTTTGTCGTCGGTCCGCTGCCCCTCGACCTTGACCGGGTGGCCGTCCTTGTCGATCCACACGTCGAGGCCGTACGAGGTGATCCCGGCCCGCTTCAGGGCCTCGCGCAGGGTCGCCCGCTCGGCGTCCGGCACCAGCCGGCTCTTCTCGTCGCTGACCAGCAGCTGGTCGAGGGTGAACGTGCCGCGGTAGTGCTCGGCGGCCGCGCCGCCCGCCTGCTCGGTGCCCACGCGGCTCACGCCGGGCTGGTCGATCATCAGCGCGAGGAACTCGACGGGGGTGTCCTCGAACCGGGCCGGGGGCTTGCCGCCCTTGGACTGGTCGATCTTCATCCAGTCCTTGCCCTGCAGGGGCTTGTCCAGCTGCGTGTAGATCGCGCCGGGCAGCAGGACCTGCCGCTTCCCGCTCGGCTGGGTCAGCTCGTGGGCGGTCGGGTACCAGTTCTTGGTCCCGGAGATCTCGGTGGTCTGGCCGTCGGCCCCGGCGCTCTTGTACCGGAACGAGGCGGTCTTCGCCTGGAGGGTCTTGGTGTAGGCCGCCTTGACGGCCTCCTGGGGCGACTGCGCGGCCGCACCGGCGGGCTTGTCGCCCGCACCGGCCGGGCCGCCCTTGTCCGCGCCGCCGCAGGCCGTCAGGCCCGCCAGGAGCAGTGCGCCGCCCGCGAGGGCGGCGCCGGTCCGGGTCCAGACCGTGGTGGTGTCGTGCATCAGGCGGAGCCTTCTCCCGTGTTCTTCATCATCTCCGCGAGGTCCATGACCTGGTCGGCGGGCGGGGCGGCCACGTCGACCGGCTTGTTGTAGTCGAGCAGCTTGATCGTCACGTCCACCGCCCCCTTGGTGCCCTTGCCCTGGGTGCGGACCTGCTTGGTGTGGTGCGTGTCGTCGATCCACATGTCGACGACCATGCTGGTGATGCCCTGCTGCTCCAGGGGCTTCAGCGACCGCTCGCGGCGCTCCTTGGTGGCGGGGTCGCCGGCCGCGGCCGAGGCCCGCATCTGCTCCAGGGTCACCGTGCCGCTGAGGTGCTGGGTCTTCTGCCCGTCGAGGGTCTCCTCGCCCACCACCTTGATGTCCTTGGACTGGAGCAGGTCGCCTGCCCGGTCCGCCGGGTTCTCGGGGGTCTGCGGGGCCTTGCCGAGCGAGTTCATCTCGTCGGCCGCCTTCGGGTCCAGGGCCTTGAGGTCGAACTTGAGCCACTTGCCCTCGGCGCCCATGTACATGGCCCCGTCGACCAGCCGGATCTCGACCTGCTGGCCCGGCTCCGTCGGCGAGCTCATCTTCATGCTCATGGCCGTCTGCGGCTTGAGGGTGGCGGAGACGTCGCCCGTGAAGCTGCCGTCGGGGGTGCTGCCCGTCATCGTGTAGTGGAGCGAGCTGATCTCCTCGGACGCCTTGCGCGCGCCCTCCAGGAGCGCGGCCGGGGTCGCCTGCGCGGCCCCGCCCTTGGCCGCGGGCGCGGCGGCGGACGGCGAGCCGGCGGCCGCCTTGCCCGAGTCGTCCTTCTTGCCGTTCTGGCACGCCGTGGCCCCCGCCACGAGCAGTGCGGCGGTCAACGCGACGCCGACGGTCTTCTTGCGGTACACGAGCATGGAGTCCCCACCCCTGGTGATCGATGATCGATTGCCCCATGACCCTACTAGGCAGTAAGCACCGCAGAAGACGTATTTTCGGCCGCGCACTGCCAAACGTGAGCGGAACGAGACGTACCGGAAATGCGGACGGGCCCCCCGCCTCCCGGTGAAGGGAGGCGGGGGGCCCGCAGTACCGCTCGGTGGAGCTGAGCCGTCAGGCTCAGACCGCGGCCGGGTCTTCCTCGACGAGGAGGTTCCGGGTGCGGTTCGGGTCCAGCTGGATGCCGGGGCCCATGGTGGTGGTCAGGGCGGCCTTCTTCAGGTAGCGGCCCTTCGCGGCGGACGGCTTCAGACGCAGGATCTCGTCCAGGGCCGCACCGTAGTTCTCGACCAGCTGCTCATCGGAGAAGGAGACCTTGCCGATGATGAAGTGCAGGTTCGAGTGCTTGTCGACGCGGAACTCGATCTTGCCACCCTTGATCTCGGTGACAGCCTTGGCGACGTCCATGGTGACGGTGCCGGTCTTCGGGTTCGGCATCAGGCCACGGGGACCGAGCACGCGGCCGAGGCGGCCGACCTTGCCCATGAGGTCCGGGGTGGCGACAACCGCGTCGAACTCGTTCAGGCGGTTGCCCTTGGCGATCTCGTTGATCAGCTCGTCGTCGCCGACGATGTCGGCGCCGGCGGCTTCCGCGGCCGCAGCACGGTCACCGGTCGCGAAGACCAGGACCCGGGCGGTCTTACCGGTGCCGTGCGGGAGGTTCACGGTGCCGCGGACCATCTGGTCGGCCTTGCGCGGGTCGACACCCAGGCGGAAGGCGACCTCGACGGTGGCGTCGAACTTGGTCGTGGAGGTCTCCTTGGCGAGACGGACGGCCTCGAGCGGGGCGTACTGCTTCTCCCGGTCGACCTTGGCGTCCGCAGCGCGGAGGTTCTTGCTGCGCTTCACTTCTGCTCCTGTGTTTCGTGTTCAGGCGTGGAGTCGTGGTGCGGGCCAGCGCTTGGCCCTACCACTGGTGTTGCAAGGGGTTGGCTGGTTCAGCCTTCGACGGTCACGCCCATCGAGCGCGCGGTGCCGGAGATGATCTTCACGGCGGCGTCGATGTCGTTGGCGTTCAGGTCGGGCATCTTCAGCTCGGCGATCTCGCGGACCTGGGCAGCCGTCAGCTTGGCGACCTTGTCCTTGTGCGGCGTGCCAGAGCCCTTCTCCACGCCCGCGTGCTTCAGGATGAGGCGCGCGGCCGGCGGGGTCTTGGTGACGAAGGTGAAGGAACGGTCCTCGTAGACCGTGATCTCCACCGGCACGACCATGCCACGCTGCGACTCGGTCGCGGCGTTGTAGGCCTTGCAGAACTCCATGATGTTGACGCCGTGCTGACCGAGCGCGGGGCCGACCGGCGGGGCCGGGTTCGCCGCACCGGCGTTGATCTGGAGCTTGATAAGCCCCGTGACCTTCTTCTTCTTGGGAGGCATTGCTCTCTCCGGGTCCTAGTGAGAGTTTTTCGCCGCCATCCGGTCATCCGGATGGAGGCATACCGCACCACGATAACGGGTATCGGAGCGGGGCTTAAAACCGAGCAGGTCAGACGGCCCTCTGCGGGGCCGTCTGACCTGTCCGGAAGCTGCGGTTCAGAAGATCAGTTCTTCTGGATCTGGTCGAAGCTCAGCTCGACCGGGGTCTCGCGGCCGAAGATCTCGACGAGGCCCTTGACCTTCTTCGAGTCCGGGTTGATCTCGTTGATGGTCGCCTGCAGCGTCGCGAACGGGCCGTCGGTGACGGTGACCGAGTCGCCCACCTCGAAGTCCAGGACCTCGATGGTGCGCTTGACGGCGGGCGCCGGGAGGCCGGCCTCCTCGGCAGCCTGCTTGGCGGCCTTCTCCTGCGCCTCCGGGGCGAGCATCTTGACGATCTCGTCCAGGGTCAGCGGGTACGGGTCGTAGGCGTTGCCGACGAAGCCGGTGACGCCCGGGGTGTTGCGGACGACGCCCCAGGACTCGTTCGTCAGATCCATGCGGACGAGAACGTAGCCGGGCAGCTTGTTCTGCCGGACGTTCTTGCGCTCGCCGTTCTTGATCTGGACGATCTCTTCCTCGGGCACCTCGGCCTGGTAGATGAACTCCTCGACGTTCAGCGAGACGGCACGCTGCTCCAGGTTGGCCTTCACGCGCTTCTCGTAGCCCGCGTAGGTGTGGATGACGTACCACTCGCCGGGCAGCAGGCGCAGCTCGTCGCGCAGGGCCTGGATCGGGTCGACCGGCTCGGCCTCCTCCTCGGCGGCGGCCTCCTCGGCCTCCTCCTCGGCGGTGTCGGCGGCCGGGGCGGCCTCGTCCTCGTCGGCCTCATCGGCCTCTTCGACCTCGTCGTCGAGGTGCAGCGCGGTCTCCTCGGCGGCGACACCGGCCTCGGCGTCGGCGAGCTCCGCCTCGTCGGGGTCCACAGCGTCTGCCGCCTCGACGATGTCGAGCTCGTCCTCGACGGACTCGACGGAGTCGTGGCTCGCGTTCAGGTTCGGGTCAGACACGGTGGCTGCTTCTTCCTGGATACAAAAGGTGTTGGAACATGCGAAAACGGGCGGCACCCATCAAGGCGCCGCCCTCCGCGAGGATCAGCCGAAGACGAACTTGATGGCTTCCTGGAACCCATAGTCAATCACGGTAACCAGACCGATCATGATGACGACGAAGACAATCACCACGGTGGTGTACGTCGTGAGCTGGTTCCGGGTCGGCCAGACGACCTTGCGGAGCTCCGCGATGATCTGGCGGTAAAACAGCGCGAGCCGGCCCAGAGGACCCTTCTTCCCGCGCTTGCCACCCTTGCGGGCCTTCTTCTCGCGGGTGTCGTCCTCGGCGTCAGGCATGTCGATGGAGCCCAGGGCGTCCGTCACGTCTCTCACCTGAATCCGGGTCGTGGCCGTGACCGCGCCCGGTTGCGCCGCACGGCGTTGCATCGAAGTACGTACCTGCGCACACATCCGAGAAGGAGTGTGGAGCAGGGCCGGAGGGACTCGAACCCCCAACCGCTGGTTTTGGAGACCAGTGCTCTACCAATTGAGCTACGACCCTTTGCGTCCCCCAACCTACCGCATCCGGGCGAGTGCACGGAGTGCTCACGCTCTGGAGTGGTCGGCGAGGTCCAACGAGAGGTGAGTGTACGTGTTCCGGGCCCTGACGTCGAACAGAGCACAGATACGGGTGGTCCGTCCGATGTCTGAAACGGTGTGCGGCGCCTTTGAGGCGTCTGGGACGATGGCCGTATGACCTCTGCAACGCCTTCCTCCGAGCGCCGCGTGTCCGCCCGCATCGGCGCCATCTCCGAGTCCGCCACCCTCGCCGTCGATGCCAAGGCCAAGGCCCTCAAGGCCGCCGGGCGCCCGGTCATCGGCTTCGGTGCGGGCGAGCCCGACTTCCCGACCCCGGACTACATCGTCGAGGCCGCGGTCGAGGCCTGCCGCGACCCGAAGTTCCACCGCTACACGCCGGCCGGCGGCCTGCCCGAGCTGAAGAAGGCCATCGCCGAGAAGACCCTGCGCGACTCCGGCTACGAGGTCGAGGCGTCGCAGGTCCTGGTCACCAACGGCGGCAAGCAGGCCATCTACAACGCCTTCGCCGCGATCCTGGACCCGGGTGACGAGGTCATCGTCCCGGCCCCGTACTGGACCACCTACCCCGAGTCGATCCGCCTCGCCGGCGGCGTCCCGGTCGAGGTCGTCGCCGACGAGACCACCGGCTACCGGGTCTCCGTCGAGCAGCTGGAGGCCGCGCGCACCGAGCGCACCAAGGTCGTCCTGTTCGTCTCCCCCTCGAACCCGACCGGCGCGGTCTACAGCGAGGAGGACGCGAAGGCGATCGGCGAGTGGGCCGCCGAGCACGGCCTGTGGGTCCTGACCGACGAGATCTACGAGCACCTGGTGTACGGGGACGCGAAGTTCACCTCGCTTCCCGTGCTGGTGCCGGCGCTGCGCGACAAGTGCATCATCGTCAACGGCGTCGCCAAGACGTACGCCATGACGGGCTGGCGCGTGGGCTGGGTCATCGGGCCTCAGGACGTCATCAAGGCCGCGACGAACCTGCAGTCGCACGCCACGTCCAACGTGTCGAACGTGGCCCAGGTGGCCGCCATCGCGGCGGTCTCCGGGAACCTCGACGCGGTGGCGGAGATGCGCAAGGCCTTCGACCGCCGCCGCCAGACGATGGTCAAGATGCTGAACGACATCGAGGGCGTCCTCTGCCCGACGCCGGAGGGCGCGTTCTACGCGTACCCGTCGGTGAAGGCCCTGCTCGGCAAGGAGATCCGCGGCAAGCGGCCGCAGACCTCGGCGGAGCTGGCCTCCCTGATCCTGGACGAGGCCGAGGTCGCGGTCGTCCCCGGCGAGGCGTTCGGTACCCCGGGCTACCTGCGGCTGTCCTACGCCCTGGGTGACGAGGACCTGGTCGAGGGCGTGTCCCGCATCCAGAAGCTCCTGGCCGAGGCCAAGGCCTGACCCCTCCCGTCCAGCGGCGCCGCCCCCACCGGGGACCGGCGCCGCTGCCGTTTCCGGCCGCCGCTGCCGGCTGCCGCTGCGCGGGGCCGCTCCCCTCCCCGCCCCTTCCCGAAACCGGGGCTGACGCCCCGGCCCCCGTTCCGGGCGCTTCGCGCCCGGTGCGCTCAAACGCCGCGCGGGCTGAAATGTGCC